>JBKPQA010000104.1:0-4106 GCA_046733835.1 Actinomycetota bacterium | reverse complement strand
GGGTCGGCGAGCTTGTCACGGTTGACCGGGTCGTGCGAGGCGATGAGGGCCTGGATGTCGTCCTGGACGTCCCAGACGTTGACGTTCATGCCCGCCGTCACCCGGTCACCGTCCAGCCAGAAGGCGACGTACTCGCGGCCGTCGAGGTCGCCCCGGACGACGAGGTCGTCGTCCCGGCCGGCGCGTCCCGAGTACTCCAGCCCGAGGTCGTACTGGTCGGAGTAGAAGAACGGCAGCTTGTCGAAATCACCCGGCTTGCCGAGCACTCCCTTGGCCACGCTCGGCGGCCGGTCGAGCGCGTTGGCCCAGTGCTCGACGCGGACCCGTTGCCCCAGCGCAGGAGTCTCGGCGTTGGCGACGTCGCCGACGGCGAAGATGTCGGGGTTGCTGGTGCGGCCCTGCGCGTCGACGAGAATCCCGTTGTCGAGAGCCAGCCCGGCACTCTCGGCCAGCTCGATGTTCGGCACGGCGCCAATGCCGACGAGGACGATGTCGGCAGGAATGCTCGTGCCGTCGGCGAGACGCACCGCGCCCGCGCGCCGGCCGTCGTCCGCGGGTTCGATGGCCTCGACCGTGACGCCGGTCCGCACGTCGACACCGTGGTCCCGGTGCAGGTCGGCGAAGGACTGGCCCAGCTTCGGACCGACGACGGCTAGGAGCGGCTGCTCGGCCATCTCGAGCACCGTGACGTTCGCGCCAGCGTCTCGAGCGGCCGACGCGGCCTCCAGGCCGATCCAGCCGGCACCGACGGTGACGACGTTCCCGCCCTGGCGGAAGGCGTCGCGGAGCCGCTCACTGTCCTCGAGCGTCCGCAGATAGAGCACGCCGTCGAGGTCGGCCCCGGGCAGGTTGCTGCGCCGCGCCGACGCTCCGGTGGCGAGGACGAGCTTGTGGTATGCGGTTCGGCTCCCGTCCGCGGCCACGACCTCGTGCGCGTCGGCGTCGACCGCGGTCACCGCGGTGCCGACGCGGAGGTCGACGTCGTGCTCGTCGTACCACGACTCGGGGAGGACCACGGTCTCGTCGGCACTCTGCTCCCCCTTGAGGAACCCCTTTGACAGGGGCGGACGCTCATAGGGCAGGTGCGGTTCCGCGGTGAAGAGGACGATCGACCCCGCATACCCTTCGTCGCGCAGTGCTTCGGCAGTCTTGGCGGCGGCGAGGCCCCCGCCCACGATGACCACACGCTCGATGCTGTCCACAGTCATGATGACTCCACTCATGCCCTGTCGGTTCAAGGACTGTCGGTTCAAAGAGACTGTCGGTTCACCGACTGCTCGATGTGAGGATGGGGGATCATGTCGAACCCGTCACGAAACCTACGGCAGCGAGCGGTCGGCGCGCTGGGTGCTGTGGCGCTGGGAACCGTCCTGGCCGGCTGCAACCTTGTGAACCAGCCGCCGGGTCCCGACCAGGCAGCTCAGGCCCTAGCCGCCGGCCTGGCCGGAGGCGATCTCAACCAGGTCCGATTCGACGGGGCCACCTCGGCGAACGTCATCTCCTTTTTGGCCACGGCGATCGGCGACCTCAAGGACGTCAAGCGCACCGTCACGGTGAGCCAGGTGTCCGAGCCCAAGGCCAACGACCGCAGCGCGACCGCGTCCCTGGCCTTCACCTGGACGCTGCCGTCTGCGGTGCCCGCCAGCGCGGCGAGCCCTACCGGTTCGGCTACGGCGACGACCGGCAGCACCAGCTCGGCGACCGCCTCGGCCACGGCCTCGGCGACGACCACGGGCGGAGCCAACGGTGGCACTGACGTCGTGTGGAACTACACGACGACCGCAAACCTCACCCGGGCCGAGGACGAGGCCTGGCACGTGACGTGGACTCCGGCCCTGTTCGCTCCCGGACTCACCGCCACGGAGAAGCTGGCCCTGGTCACCGTGGCCGCCAAGCGGGGCGACATCGTCGGGGCCGGCTCCACCCCGTTGATGACCGAGCGCGACACGGCCCAGGTTGGCATCGACAAGACCAAGGTCCGGGCGGACCAGCAGGCGGCCGCTGCGACGGCGCTGGCGCAGTTAGCGGGCTCCGACGCGGCGGCTTATGCCGCGGCGGTCACCTCAGCCGGCGCCAAGGCCTTCGTGCCCTTGATCACGGTTCGGGCCGACGACCCACTGCTCACCTCGCAGAGGGGTGCCGTCAACGCAATTCCTGGTGCCGTCAGCGTTCCGGGGAAGTCGGTCATCGGTCCTTCGGCGAACTTCGCGCGCTCGATCCTCGGCGCGGTTGGCGTGGCTACCGCAGAACTGATCGCGAAGTCGAACGGGGCGCTCAGGCCGGGCGACGTGGTCGGACTCTCCGGGCTCGAGCAGCGATACGACGCACGGCTGCGGGGGACTCCGGGCCGTACCATCCAGGCCGTCGGCACCGACTCGGCCGGCAAGAAGTCGAGCCGTGATCTCTTCACCTCGCCTCCGGTCGACGGGAAGCCGCTCGTCGTGACTCTCGACACCACCGCGCAGACGGTCGCTGAGGCGGTCCTCCAAGGCGGCCCGCGCGACACCCCCACCTCGCTCGTCGCGATCCGGCCGTCCACTGGCGAGATCCTCGCCGCGGCCAACGGTCCCGGCAGCAAGGGGCTGGCCGTCGGGACGACAGGGCAGGCCGCACCGGGCTCGACGTTCAAGATCATCACGGCCCTCGCCTTGCTCCGAGCGGGCCTCACGCCGGACTCGCCGGTTTCATGCACCCCTACCGTCACCGTTGGCGGGCGGTCGTTCAAGAACTACAACGACTACCCCTCAGACAAGATCGGCACCATCCCGCTGAAGACGGCTTTCGCGAACTCGTGCAACACAGCCTTCATCTCCAACCAGAACAAGGTCTCGCAGGCCGACCTGGCCAGCGCCGCCGCCGCGCTGGGCGTCGGCGTCGACCTGGACCTGGGCTTTCCCGCATACCTCGGCTCGGTCCCGACCACGGCGACGGATACGGAGCACGCGGCGTCGATGATCGGGCAGGCCAAGATCCTGGTCTCGCCCATGGACATGGCGACAGCGATCGCGTCGGCTGTGCACGGCTCGGTAGTCCGCCCGCGGCTTCTTGACGAAAACCCCGCGGTCGCCGGGTTCCCGACGCCGGAGAAGCCGCTGCAGCCGGCCGAGGCGCAAGCGCTGCAGGCAATGCTGGGCGCCGTGGTGTCCGAGGGCAGTGGGGCGCTGTTGGCGTCGGACGGGGTGACGGCGGCCAAGACCGGCACGGCGGAGTACGGCACGGCCAACCCGCCCCTCACCCACGCCTGGATGGTCGCGGCGAAGGGCGACCTGGCCGTGGCCGTCTACGTCGAGAACGGCACCTCCGGGTCCAAGACCGCAGGCCCGCTGCTCAAGTCGTTCCTCGAGGCCTACTCCGGCTGATTGGAGTCAGCCGCGCCGGCCGTCGTCGTCGGTGTCGCGCCGGCCCAACGCGTCGTCGACCCGATCCTTCGCGCGCTCGAGCAGGCCGGGCTTCTCAAGGGTCGGGTCGTCGGCGGCCAGGTCGTCGGTCGTGTCGTCGGCAGCGCCGGTATGCGTCGTCGTGCGGTCCCAGGTCGAGGCGTCGTCGTCGCGAGTGGTGACGTCGCCGTCGACGTCGCGGATATTGCCGATCCGCTCGTCGTGCAGACGCTGCTCGGGGCGCACCTCCTCGGAACGGCCGGGGCCACCCGCATCGTCATCCAGGTCGCGGATGTTGCCGATCCGCTCATCGTGCAGACGCTGGTCGGGGCGCACCTCCTCGGAACGACTGGAGCCACCCGCATCGTCATCCAGGTCGCGGATGTTGCCGATCCGCTCGTCGTGCAGACGCTGGTCCGGGCGCACCTCCTCGGAACGACCGGGGCCACCCGCATCGTCATCCAGGTCGCGGATGTTGCCGATCCGCTCGTCGTGCAGACGCTCCTCGGGGCGCACGTCCTCGGAACGGCCGGGGCCGTCCGCGTTCTCGTCGAGGCCGCGCATGTTGCCCACCAGGCCGGTCTTCGGCTCGTCGAGATCACCCGGCCGATGGCCTTGCGCGCCCAGGCCGTGCTCGCCCTCGCGGACCGTGGATTCACCGAGCGCCCCCGCACCCGATCCAGCCGCCACACCACCGGCTCCGGCGGCGGCCGCCGTTCCGAAGCCCGA
>JBKPQA010000103.1:0-5489 GCA_046733835.1 Actinomycetota bacterium | reverse complement strand
CTGCCGCGGTAGTCGAAGCGGACCTCGACTCGGTCGCGAATCGCCGCGGCCAGCGCCGTGATGAGCGCCGAGTCCACGACCGGGTCGTCGACGTTGGACCCGGTGTTCTCCGGGCCCTTCAACACCGCCTGGTGCATCGCTGACACCTGCCGCTGGAGGTCATGTGGCAGCACCGAGTCGAGCTTGGCCAACGCTCGGGCGCTGGTCTCCTCGATCCCCGTTATGCCGGTCGCCGCGCGCAGTCCCACCGCCACCGCCACGGCCTCCTCCTCGTCGAGGAGGAGCGGGGGCAGTGAGGCGCCGACGCCGAGCCGGTAACGACCGTGGCGCCCGCGGACGGCGTCGACGGGATAACCCAACAGCCGCAGCCGGTCGACGTCCTTCCGGACGGTTCGGTCGGTCACGCCGAGGCGCTCGGCCAGCTCCGGACCGGTCCAGTCGCGCCGCGCCTGCAGGAGCCCCAGCAAGGCGAGCAGTCGAGCGGAGCTCTCGAGCACGCCGAAAAACTCCTTCGCTTAACAGGAACGATCCGTTCCTGAACGGTTCCTAGCGTAGCGGTCATGACAACCATCGACACCACTGCGATCCGGCCCTTCACCATCGACATCCCGCAGGACGCTCTCAACGATCTGCAGGCTCGCCTGGCCAACACCCGCTACCCCGTCGAAGCACCTGGCGACGCCTGGACCTACGGCACGCCGGTCTCCTACCTCCGCGACATGGTCGAGCGCTGGAAGCGGTTCGACTGGCGGGAGCAGGAGGCGCGCATGAACGCATACCCCAACTTCGTCACCGACATCGACGACCAGACGATCCACTTCGTCCATGTCCGGTCGGCCGCGCCGGGCGCAACCCCGTTGCTCCTCCTGCACACCTATCCCGGCTCGTTCGCCGAGTTCCTCGACATGATCGGCCCGCTCACCGACCCCGTAGCGCACGGCGGCCGCGCCGAGGACGCTTTCGACGTCGTCGTCCCGTCGATGCCGGGGTTCGGCTTCAGCACGCCGCTCGCGCCGGCCCCCGGCGGCGGCGACTGGACGATGGCCAAGGTGGCCCGGGCCTACGACTCGCTGATGCGCCGACTCGGGTACGAGTCGTACGGGACCCACGGCAGCGACGGCGGGGCCATGGTCTCGCGCGAGCTGGCGGTCCTGAACCCACCCGGGTTCCTCGGGGCGCACGTGCTCCAGCTGTTCTCGTTCCCGAGCGGGGCGCCGGGCGAGATGGACTCGTTCGGACCGAAGGAGTATGCGGCGCTGCAGTTCCTCGGCTGGTTCCAGTCCGTGGGCGGCTACAACCAGATGAACGGGACCCGTCCCCAGACGATCGCCGCGGCCCTGTCCGACTCACCGGTGGGCCAGCTCGCATACAACGAGCTGTTCGAGAACTTCGGCAACGGGACCAGCCTGGTCTCGGCCGAGCAGGTCCTCACCGAGGTGTCGCTGTACTGGCTGACCAACACGTCGGCGAACGCGGTGCGGTACCACTACGCGGAAGGACACTCGGGCGTCGAGCCGCAGGTCAACCACGGTCGTACCGGCGTAGCGGTCTTCAAGGACGACTTCCAGACCATCCGGCCGCTGGCCGAGCGCGACAACACGCAGATCGTGCACTGGTCCGAGTTCGACCGCGGCGGTCACTACGCCGCGCTTGAAGTGCCCGAGCTGGTGGCCGGAGACCTCCGGACCTTCTTCGCACGCTGACCAACGAGATTGGGGTGGATCACCCACGGGGAGTGTGGACGATCCACCCAATGGCTCACCGCAGGACCAGGGTGTCCGCCCCCGGATCGAGGTCCACCTTGACGGTGCCGCCGTCGCGGACCTCGCCGGACAACAGCGCCTTGGCCAGCCGGTCGCCGATCTCCTTCTGTATCAACCGTCGCAGCGGCCGAGCACCAAAGGTCGGGTCGTAGCCGGTCAGCGCCAGCCACTCCTTAGCCGCCTCCGTGACGTCGAGCGTGATGCGGCGGTCGTGCAGCCGGTTGGCGAGCTGGTGAACTTGGAGGTCGACGATCTGAGTGAGGTCCTCGGTCGTGAGCGGGTCGAAGATGACGATCTCGTCGAGCCGGTTGAGGAACTCGGGCTTGAACGTCTGACGCACCACCCCGAGCACCGCCTCCTTGCGCGACTCCGGCGTGAGCAGCGGGTCGACGAGGAACTGCGAACCGAGGTTGGAGGTCATCACGAGGATGACGTTGCGGAAGTCGACGGTCCGGCCCTGACCGTCGGTGAGACGCCCGTCGTCGAGCACCTGCAGGAGGATGTCGAAGGTCTCCGGGTGCGCCTTCTCGACCTCGTCGAGCAGGACCACGGAGTACGGCCGACGCCGCACCGCCTCGGTGAGCTGACCGCCCTCCTCGTAGCCGACGTAGCCGGGCGGCGCGCCGATGAGACGGGCCACGGCGTGCCGCTCGGAGTACTCCGACATGTCGATGCGCACCATCGCCCGCTCGTCGTCGAAGAGGAAGTCGGCGAGGGACTTGGCCAGCTCGGTCTTGCCGACGCCGGTGGGACCGAGGAAGAGGAATGAGCCGGTCGGCCGGTCGGGGTCGGCAATACCGGAACGCGCCCGTCGAACCGCGTCAGACACGGCGCGCACGGCGTCGGTCTGGCCGATCAGGCGAGCACCGAGGTGCTGCTCCATGTGGAGAAGCTTCTCGGTCTCTCCCTCCAGGAGCCGGCCGGCCGGAATGCCGGTCCACGACGAGATGACGTCGGCGATGTCGTCGGCGCCCACCTCGTCCTTAACCATGACATCCGCGCCGGTGCCGGCCACGGCAGACTCGTCGCGGGTGGCCTCGTCCAGTTCGCGCTCGACCGTGGGGATCTGGCCGTAGAGGATCGCGGACGCTCCACCGAGGTCACCCTCGCGCTGCAGCCGCTCCGCCTGGGAGCGCAGCTCGTCGAGCTTTGACTTGAGGTCGCCGACCCGGTTGAGCCCGGCCTTCTCGGCTTCCCATCGTGCGTTGAGGGCGTCGAGCTGTTCCTGGCGATCGGCGAGGTCCTGCTGGAGGCGGGCCAGCCGCTCGCGCGAGGCCTCGTCGGTCTCGGCCTGCAGGTGCAGCTCCTCCATCTTGAGCCGGTCCACCTGGCGCCGGAGCTCGTCGATCTCCACGGGTGAGGAGTCGATCTCCATCCGCAGCCGTGACGCGGCCTCGTCGACGAGGTCGATGGCCTTGTCGGGCAGCTGCCGCCCGGTGATGTACCGGTCGGACAACGCCGCCGCCGCGACCAGCGCCGCATCGCCGATCGCCACCTTGTGATGGGCCTCGTAGCGCTCCTTGAGCCCGCGCAGGATCGCGATGGTGTCCTCGACCGACGGCTCGCCGACGAAGACCTGCTGGAACCGCCGCTCCAGGGCGGCGTCCTTCTCGATGTGCTTGCGGTACTCGTCGAGTGTCGTCGCACCGACCAGCCGCAGCTCGCCTCGCGCGAGCATCGGCTTGAGCATGTTGCCGGCGTCCATCGTCCCGTCGCCGGTTGCGCCGGCGCCGACGACGGTATGCAGCTCGTCGATGAAGGTGATGACCTGACCTTCGGAGCTGGCGATCTCCTCGAGGACCGCCTTGAGGCGCTCCTCGAACTCGCCGCGGTACTTTGCACCGGCGACCATCGCGCCGAGGTCGAGAGCCACGAGGGACTTCCCCCGCAGGCTCTCGGGCACGTCGCCCGCGACGATGCGCTGGGCGAGCCCTTCGACGACGGCCGTCTTACCGACGCCGGGCTCGCCGATGAGGACTGGGTTGTTCTTGGTCCGGCGGCTCAGCACCTGGACGACGCGGCGGATCTCGGTGTCGCGCCCGATGACCGGGTCCAGCCGTCCATCACGAGCGGCCGCCGTGAGGTCGGTACCGTATTTCTCCAAGGCCTGGAACGTCGCTTCGGGGTGTTCGGAGTCGACCCGGCGCCCACCGCGCAGCTGTGGGATGGCCGCCTCGATCGCTGCCGCGTCGAGGCCGAAGTCACCCGTTCGCGCCAGCGCGAGCAGGAGGTGGTCGGTCGAGACGAAGGTGTCGCCCATGGCCGCCATGAGTGAGCGAGCGCTCTCCAGCACGGCGAGCGAGGCTCGGGACAGCTGGGGCTGCGGTACCGACGAGCCGCTCACCGACGGCAGCGCCGACAGCAGCCGGTCCGCGGTGGCGACGGCGCCGGCGACGGTCGTGCCGGCCGCCTCCAGCAGGGCGGGCGTCGTGGTCTCGGGCTGCTCCGCCAGCGCCTTCAGCAGCTGCGCGGGCTCGATCTGGGGGTGTCCCTGGGCGGCGGCTGCGCGCGCCGCTGCAGCCAGAGCCTCGTTGGCCTTGGTCGTCAGCTGCAGGTCCATGCGGGGTAGACGCTCCTTTTGGGTCCAGGATGGATCGAGGGTGGATCAGGGGTGCTTTCAAGGGTGGTACCGGGTCTTCGGTTCTGACAACGTGTGAGAAACTTGAGTCTATTCCGCTCAGGTTTGGTCTCAAGGGGGACGGGGATGTTCGAGCGGTTCACCGACGCGTCGCGCCGCGTGGTCGTGTATGCGCAGGAGGAGTCCCGCGCCAGGGGCGACGGCTACATCGGGTCGGCACACCTGCTTCTGGGCGTGCTGCACAACGGTGACGGCCCCGCCACGGTTGCGGCGGAAGCAGGGCTCACGATGGGCCGCGCCCGCGAGTGGCTTGCCGAGCACCGGGGGCGACGCCGCCCCGGGTCGACCAGTGGGCACATTCCGTTCACGGCTGACGTGCAGCGCACGCTCGAGGCGGCATTGCGTTTGTCCCTCATGGCTGGGCACCCGGCAATCGACCCGGTCGACCTGCTGCTCGGCCTTCTGGCCGTCCCGGACACGACGGCCCGCCGGCTGCTCGACGGGCTCGGCGTCGACTCGGAGCGGCTCGAGGCACGGCTGAGAGCGCTGCCGCCAACAGGGCAGATGGTCGGCCCGGAGGCCGGCGCGACAGTGTCCGGGCAGGCGGCAGCCAGCGCCGTGCCCGGTCGCCTGGTCGCCGCGCTGCATACTTACGGCCGGCATCTCGACGGGTGCCACCCGGACGAGCGCTGCACATGCGGGCTGGGCGCGCTGCTTGGCGAGTTTCCCGAGCCGCCCACAACCGCAGCGGTGCCCACGTGACGCGCCGCGTCGACATCGTGCGCGGCGACATCACCACCGAGGCGGTCGACGCGATGGTCAACGCAGCGAACCGGTCGCTGCTCGGGGCGGTGGTGTCGACGGCGCGATCCATCGCGCGGCGGGCCCGGAGCTCCTGGCCGCGTGCCGGGAGGTGCGGCGGGACGCATACCCCGACGGCCTGCCGGTCGGAGAGGCGGTGGCGACCATCGGCGGCAACCTGCCCGCCCGCTGGGTGATTCATACGGTGGGTCCGAACTGGCATCGGGGACAACGCGATCCAGAGCTGTTGCGCCGCTGCTTCACCCAGTCCCTCGACGTGGCCGCGGAGATCGGCGCACAGTCAGTCGCCTTCCCCGCCGTGAGCGCCGGTGTTTACGGGTGGGATC
>JBKPQA010000102.1:0-3520 GCA_046733835.1 Actinomycetota bacterium | reverse complement strand
ACCGAATGGGCGCCGATCCGCTACGTCCAGAACGGCTCGGTGTCGATCGCCTACTCCACCGTGGGATCCGGCCCCGTCGACATGCTCTTTCTCGGCGGGTTCGTCAGCCACTTGGAGATCGGTGCGGAGATCGATGAGGCTCGGCGCTTCTGGACGCGGCTGGCGTCGTTCTGCCGGCTCATCGTCTTCGACAAGCGAGGCATGGGCCTGTCGGACAGGGACGCCGGGCCGTACACCTTGGAGGATGTCGTCGACGACGCTCTGGCGGTGCTCGACGCTGTGGGCGCAAAACGCGTCGCCGTGTTCGGGGTCTCCGAGGGCGGCGCCGCGGCATCGCTGCTCGCCGCCAGTCATCCCCATCGCGTCAGCACGCTGGTCCAGTTCGGGACCTTTCCCAGGCTTATCAAGGGTGAGGACTATCGCGACGGTCTGTCCCTACGGGCCTTGCGGGGACTCGAGCACATGCTCGTCGAGGAGTGGGGAGATCCGCGCAGCATCGACTTGTGGGCGCCGAGCATGGCGCACGACCCGGAGCTACGGCGCTGGTGGGGACGCATGCTGCGCTCCGGCCTGAGCCGCGGCAGCCTGCACAACATCGAGCAGATGTATGAAGGCGTCGACGTCCGGCCGGTGTTGTCCAGTGTCAACGTGCCCACGCTCATCCTCTACCGGGCCGACGACCGGCTGATCCCGCCGGCTCTGTCCCGCGCGATGGCCGCGGGGATCCCGGGCGCCCGGGCCGTCGCACTTCCGGGCGAGGACCACCTGTACCTGGCCGGTGACCAGGACGCCATGCTCGACGAGGTCGAGGAGTTCGTGACCGGGCGGCCCGTGGCACCGGTGACCGAGCGGGTACTGGCCACGGTCGTGTTCTGCGACGTCGTCGGCTCCACGCAGCACGCGGCGCGGCTCGGCGACCGCCGGTGGCGCGCCCTCCTCACTGAGCACCACCGCATCACCGCGCGACAGGTCGAGCGCCACCGCGGTCGGCTCGTGCAGACCGTCGGCGACGGCAGCTTGTCGACCTTCGACGGTCCAGCCCGCGCCGTGCGAGCGGCCCTGGCCATCCGCAAGGCCTCGTTTTCGCTGGGGCTGGAGCTCCGCGCCGGAGCCCACACCGGGGAGGTCGAGCTGGCCGGCCCGAACATCGTCGGCATGGCGGTGCACCTGGCCGCGCGGGTCGAGGCCGCGGCGAAGCCCGGCGAAGTATGGGTGTCGAGCACGGTCAAGGACCTCGTGGTGGGGTCGGGTCTCGAGTTCGCGAGCCGTGGCGAGCGTGTGCTGAAGGGAGTGCCCGGAGTGTGGCGCCTCTTCGCCGTCTCGGGCGATGCCGACGTCGGCGAGCGTTAAGCAGCTCTGGTCACCAATGGTCGGCCAGCGCTCGGAAAAGTGTGCGCCCAGCCACCATTGGTGCCGCCGGTGACCGTCCGGGCGACGTCGCGCCGCCGGGCTGGTCCGTCAGATATCCGCGGCGGCCTGGGCATAGCCGCGGGTGAACGCGTCCGCAAGCCCCTCGAGCGGATAGGGCAGCCGGCCGTCCGGTTCCTGTTGAGCCTGCAGCAGAGGTATGCCGCCCGCGTGCCGGTCTCGGATGACGGCGGCCACCGCCGCCAGCTCGTCCCGCTGGCGCCGGACGAAGTCCGCATCGACCGGGCGTCCGTGGCCGGGCAGCACCAGGACGCCGTCCCCGACGGCGGAGAGGTGCCGGTCCAACGTCGGCGCCCAGTCGAGTGGCCACGAGTCTCCGCCGAGTGACGGGGGTGCGGACTCCTCGACCAGGTCACCGAGGAACGCCACCCCGGCGTCTGGGACCGCGATTCGCATGTCGCCGTCGGTGTGCCCGCGGCCGGCGAACGCCAGCTCGACGATTCGGTCGCCGAGGTCGACCGTGTAGCGCTCCATGACAGTGACGTCCGGTCCGCGCGGTTCGGTGGCGAGCAGGTCCTCCAGGTCTCTAACCGTGTAGCCCTGCTCCGGTCCGTCGGCGAGATCGTCGCGGACGCGCCGCTTGATGCGCTCGGCATCGGCCGCGAACGTCGCGGCGACCCGCTCATGTGCCATCACCGTGGCCCGCTCGAACGCCCGGTTGCCGAAGGTGTGGTCGAAGTGGACGTGGGTGCTGACGACCGTGGTCACCGGCACGCCGAGTCCCATCCGGGCGATGTCCTCGAGCACCTCCCGGCCCTGCACCTCGCTCGCCCGGGTGTCGACGACGAGCGCTGCTTCACTGCCGACGACCAGCCCGACGCCCACATCCCACTGGCGGTAGCGACCGTGGAACACCCGGTCGGCGACCTCGACGAACGGCCCGGCACCACGCATACGAGCGAGTGTGTCAGCCGGTCCTAGATGGTTCGACGAGGACGAGCCAGTTGCCGGAGTTGTCGCGGAGAACGGCCTCGACGCCGTACGGGCGCTCGGCCGGCTCCTGGAGAAACTCGACTCCCTTGGCGCTGAGCTCCTCGTAGGTCTTCTGGCAGTCGTCGACGTGCAGCCCCAACCCGCCCATCGCGCCCTTGCCCAGCTGGTCGCGGACGAACGCCGCCGCCTCATCAGAGAGCGGCGGGCCGGGGAGCATGAGGGTGATCTCGACCTCCGGCTGCCGTGGGGCGCCGACGGTGACCCAGCGGGCGCCGGGCCACATCTCCGCGTCGACCCGGGGTTCGAACCCCAGCTTCTCGACGTAGAAGTCGCGCGCGGCGGTCTGGTCGGTGCAGTAGATGGTGGTCAGGGAGACGTTGGTGATCATGTCGGCCACGCTAAGTGGCGGGTGCGCGGGACGGCTTCTCCGAAATTGCTGAACGGCTCGGGACCACTCCCATCATGAAGAGGTAGCAGCCGGGTATGCGTGGCCCGCCGGTGGCCGCCCAGCGGTCCCGGTATGCGGTGGGTGACTCGCCGACGAGCGCGGTGAACCGGGTCGAGAACGACCCGAGGCTCGAGAAGCCGACGGCCATGCAGACCTCGGTCACGGTGAGGTTGGCGACGCGGAGGAGGTCCTGGGCGCGCTCGATCCGCCGGCGGGTCAGATACCGGATCGGCGTCTCGCCGTAAGCCGCCTCGAAGCATCGGGCGAAGTGGTACTTCGAGACTCCGGCGACCGCCGCGAGCCCGTCGAGATCAAGCTCGTCCGCATACCGGCGGTCGATGTGGTCGCGGGCCCTGCGCAGGTGGGGCAGCAAGGCCTCGCTCACCGCGAAGGCGGTCATCGTCACCCTGGCCAGGATAAGCCGCGACCTCGTTTGCACTCTCCGACCTAGAGTGCCAATAATGGCGTTAGCACTCTTGACCTGAGAGTGACAACTCGACCACTGGGCGAGGACCGGAGATCGCACGGAACGTGAGCGTGCGGGACCCGGGCCGTCCGTCGCGGGCGCCTCGTGGTCTCCACATCGATTCGCGTGGGAGGAACCACCCGAATGGCCAAGATCATCGCTTTCGATGAAGAGGCTCGCCGCGGCCTCGAGCGGGGGATGAACACCCTCGCCGACGCGGTCAAGGTGACGCTGGGCCCGAAGGG
>JBKPQA010000101.1:0-5905 GCA_046733835.1 Actinomycetota bacterium | reverse complement strand
CTCGGCGATTTCGTTCGGCACCCCCGCGAGGCCTACCATGGAGGTACGGCCGTCATCTCGGCGGCCGAATTCGCGCGCCTTCTCCCGTTGACCTGGCTGACCGGCGAAACGGGGCGCGCACCTGGTAGGTCCGGTATGCCGCATGGCTCCCGGTGGGTGCGCGTGGGCGCCAGGCAGGCGGCCGCTCCCGCGGACCGCTGACGGAACCGACCACAATCACACCGCAGGAGGACACGGCATGGCCGTCGTCACCATGCGCCAGCTCCTCGAGAGCGGCGTCCACTTCGGGCACCAGACCCGACGGTGGAACCCCAAGATGAAGCGCTTCATCATGACGGAGCGCAACGGCATCTACATCATCGACCTGCAGCAGTCGCTGACGTACATCAACAACGCGTACGAGTTCGTCAAGGAGACCGTCGCCCACGGCGGCTCGGTCCTCTTCGTCGGCACCAAGAAGCAGGCCCAGGAGCCGATCGCCGAGCAGGCGACGCGCGTCGGGATGCCCTACGTCAACCACCGCTGGTTGGGCGGCATGCTCACCAACTTCAACACCATCTCCAAGCGGCTGACCCGCCTTAAGGAGCTCGAGGAGATCGACTTCGAGGACGTGGCCGGATCCGGGCGTACCAAGAAGGAGCTGCTGATCCTCCAGCGTGAGAAGGACAAGCTCGAGCGGACCCTCGGAGGCATCCGCTCCATGCAGCGCGTCCCGTCCGCTGTCTGGGTCGTGGACACCAAGAAGGAGCACCTCGCCGTCGACGAGGCCCGCAAGCTCGGGCTGCCCGTCATCGCGATCCTCGACACCAACTGCGACCCTGACGAGGTCGACTACAAGATCCCCGGCAACGACGACGCGATCCGGTCGGTCACCCTGCTCACCCGGGTCATCGCCGACGCCGTGGCCGAGGGCATCGTGGCGCGGGCCGGCGGCGGCGGTCGGGCCACGGGTGAGGAGGGCGTCGCCGCCGAGGAGCCGCTGGCCGAGTGGGAGCGCGAGCTCTATGCCGAGGCCGCCGCGGCGGAGACCGTCGTCGCGCCCGAGATCGCGCCGGAGGTCACCCCGGATCCCGACATCGCCGCGGAGGCGGCCGACGTCGCCGGCGAGCCGATCGAGGCCGAGAACGTCCAGGCCGGAGCCAGTGTCGCGGCACCCCCGCCGAACCCCGGCGAGACCAGCGACGCCAGCGACGAGCCCGCCAACGCCTGAAGCACCGGCGACCGCGCCGGTGACTGCGAGGCACACACCAGACCGACACTCAGAAGAAGAGAGAGATGGCGAACTTCACCGCCGCGGACATCAAGACCCTGCGTGAGCAGACGGGCGCCGGCATGCTGGACGTCAAGAAGGCGCTCGACGAGGCCGACGGCGACCACGCCAAGGCCGCCGAGATCCTCCGGGTCAAGGGGCTCAAGGGCGTGACCAAGCGCGAGGGCCGCACGACCTCCAACGGTCTCGTCGCCGCCAAGGCCGAGAATGGCGTGGGCACGCTTGTTGAGGTCCTCTGCGAGACCGACTTCGTCGCCAAGGGCGAGAAGTTCATCGCCCTCGCCGAGCAGGTCCTCGACCAGGCCATCGCCGCCAAGGCGGGCTCCGCCGACGAGCTGCTCAAGAGCACCCTCGCCGACGGGCGGACCGTCCAGGAGCTCCTCGACGAGTCCAACGCGGTCATCGGCGAGAAGATCGAGGTCAAGCGGGTCGCCCGGATCGAGGGCGAGCGCGTCGCCGCCTACCTCCACAAGACCAGCCCGGACCTGCCCGCTCAGATCGGCGTTCTCGTGGCTATCGCCGGCGGGGACGACCAGGTCGCCCGGGACATCGCCATGCATGCGGCGGCGCTGCCGCCGACCGCGCTCACCCGTGACGACATCCCGACCGAGACGGTCGAGAACGAGCGCCGCCTCGCCGAGGCCACCGCCCGTGAGGAGGGTAAGCCCGAGGGCGCGCTGCCCCGGATCATCGAGGGCCGGGTCAACGGCTTCTTCAAGGACAACGTCCTCATCGAGCAGGCGTTCGCGAAGGACCAGAAGAAGACCGTCGGCCAGGTGCTCGAGGACGCCAAGGCCGAGGCTCAGGCCTTCGCCCGGTTCCGCGTCGGAGCCTGAAGCCCGCAAACTGCTCCGGTATGCCGGTCGCCCACCTCGTGCGGCCGGCATACCTATCTGGTCGGGAGTCCCTAGCCGGCGGCTTTCTCGAGCACCTCGCGAAGCCGGGCCGCGAACGCCTCCGGCTGACCCGCATACCCGTGCTCGCCGCCAAGGAAGCCGCCGTGGTGGCTCGGGAACACGACCGCCTCCTGGCCGAGAGCCTCCGCCGTCGCCACCGACGTGCGCCCCGTCAGCGTGTCGCGCGACTCCTCTCCGACGCCGATGACGATCCGCGTCGGTGCCGCGGCCAGAGCCTGAACGTCGGGGCGGAAGCTGGTGATGCCGTTGGCGGTGCCCGAGAGGAGCGGATCGTCGCGGGAGCCGTCGTCGTCGGTCGGCATCCCGAACATCGCCGGATCGGCCGGCGGTTGCGCCGCGTACTCCTCGGTGAACTCCCCGCGCCAGGCGGTCAACGCGATGAACTGCGCCATTCCGGCGTTGGAACCGCGCTCGTGGTATGCGTCCTGGACGGCCCGCTCGGCGGCGAAAGCCGCGTCGGCGTCGGGGAGTAGGCCGAGCAGCGGAGGTTCATGGGCGACGAGAATGCGAACGTCCTCCGGGTGCTCGGCGACGAGCGCGAGCGTGTTCACCGCCCCGCCGCTGCTGGCGAAGATGTCCACCGGGCCGCCGATGTCCGTGATCAGCGCGTGGAGGTCGGCGGAGTGCATCTCCGGGGTCCGCTCGGCGCGCCCGTCCTTGCGGCCGCTCCGGCCGAGCCCTCGGGGGTCGTAGGTCACGATCGTCCGGTCCGGGAAGTGGGAGGCCAGCGTCTGGAAGCCCTCGGCGGTCATCGGGTGCCCGGCCAGGAGCAACGGTGGCTGGCCGTTCGCCGTCGGCATATGTCCGACTACGTCGTAGACGAGGTCGACGTCCGGGGTCTCGAGCGTGTGCGTCTGGGTGTCCATGGGGTCCATCCTCGGGTCCGTTGTCGGGGCGTCAGGTGAGACCGGCCACGGGATCGTAATTCATCGGCCGGTCCCGGACCGGGCCGTGGCCAGTCGCAGCTCGAGCCGGGCCAGGCCCTCGCGGATCATCCGCCCGTAGCCGTCGTCGGACAACGCTCCCGCGGTGGCCCGACCGCGTCCCAGCTGCTGCACCGCCGCCTCGACCCGGCCCTGCCGACGGTAGCCGTCGCCGAGGTTGAGGTGCAGGCTCGGCGCCAGTCCGGCCGCGTCGGGGATCCCCACCTCGGCGAGGTCGCCCGGCGCGACCTGCGCGTGCTCGCGCAGCGCCGTCTCGTCCCAGGCCACCTCGTCGTCCAGGGCGTCCTGGACGTCCGCGAGGTAGTGCGCCAGCAAGCACCGGTATGCGTGGTCGCCCGTTTCCGTCTGCGCCCAGCACGCGTCCAGCGAGTCCCGGCCACCTTCCCGGTCACCGGTCTGCGACCGGCCGATCGCGCCCAGGATCGTGGCCCAGTCCACCGGCCGCCCTAGCGGGCCGGCTGGTAGACGCCGAGCCGGTTGCCCGCCGGGTCGGTGAAGTGGAACCGGCGACCGCCGGGGTAGTCGAAGATCGGGTCGGTGACGGTGCCGCCGGCGGCCTCGACCGCCCGCAGCGAGGCGTCGATGTCGTCGGAGTAGAGCAGCACGAGAACGCCCTCCGCGGAAGGTGTCGCTGCCGCGGTGAGCCCGCCGACCTCCTCACTGCCGTCGGCGTTGCGGATCGCGGCGTACTCGGGCCCGTAGTCGTTGAACTGCCACCCGAACGCCGCGGCGTAGAACTCCTTCGCCGCCGCCACGTCGGGGGCGGCCAGCTCGATGTAGTCCAGGGTGTGGTGTGCGTGTGTCATGCGGACCACTGTGGCGCGACCCACCGACACAATGGGTGCCGTGAGCGCATTCAAGCCGACCTCGCTCACCCCGCAAGAGCGCCGGCGGACACTCCTGGGGGCCGGTCTCGGCTGGACCTTCGACGGCTACGAGACGTATGCGCTGATCCTGACCCTCGGGACCGCTCTGCCCCAGCTGCTCCCCGCCGACGAACGGGCCCGGGTACCGCTCTTCGCCGGTGCCACGATCGCGTTGACGCTGTTCGGCTTCGCGGTCGGCGGGATCCTCGGCGGACTGGTGGCGGACCGCTACGGCCGCCGCCGCACCCTGCTGGTCACGGTCTGCGGGTACGCCGCGTTCACCGGGCTCACGGCCCTGGCCTGGGAATGGTGGTCCTTCGCGCTGCTGCGGTTGCTCACCGGTGTCGCGTTGGGAGCAGAGTGGAGCACAGGGGCCGCCCTGGTCGCGGAAACGTGGCCGGACCGGCTCCGGTCTCGCGCGATGTCGATCATGCAGAGCGGCATCGGTGTCGGCTTCGTGGCCGCCTCCCTCATCTGGTTCGTTCTCGGTCCGCTGGGTCCGAGCTCGTGGCGCCTGATGTTCGTTGTGGGCGTCATTCCGGCTCTGGTCGCGGTCGTGGTCCGGCGCCGACTACCGCCGTCACCTGCCTGGACCACCGAACACCAACGGGCGCACACCGAGATCGCCACCGGCCTCGGGTCGACGATCCGGCGCATCCTCGCTGACCCACACCTGCGCCGGCTCACCATCGTCGCGTCGCTCATGTCACTGGCCACGACCGTCGGCTGGTGGGGTGTGTCGACCTTCATCCCTCAGTACTTCTCGAGCGTCGCCGTGCCGGCGGGCTGGGAGGCGAGCCGAGCCACCAGCATCTCCGGGCTCGTCTACACCCTCGGCGGGGTTGCCGGGTTCGTGCTGCTGGGGCTTCTCGCCGATGCGTGGGGTCGGAAGGTCACGACCGCCGTGTTCTTCGCCGGAGCGTTCGTCATGACGCCGATCGTCTTCCTCCCGGCGCACACGGTGCCGGTGCTCCTGGCCCTGCTCTTTGTCAACGGGATCTTCACCATCGGCCAGTTCGGCTGGATGGCGGTCTGGCTGCCGGAACTCTATCCCACCAGCGTGCGGGCCACGGGAATCTCACTCGTGTTCAATGCATCTCGGTTCCTGGCCTGCATCGGCCCCCTGGTTGCCGGCAGCCTCATCGTCGCGTTGGGCGGGTTCGGAGTGACCGCCACAACACTCGGCTTTGTCTACCTGCTCGGGGTGGCCGTGGTGTGGCGCTGCCCGGAGACCCGCGGCCGGCCGCTGCCGGTTGGGTGAGCGACCTTAGTCGAAGGTCTCGAGCAACAGGGACCGTTCGGCACCGGTGAGGTTCGTGCTGACCAGCTTGCCGTTCATCCCGCGGAACCGCTCGCCGAGCCGGTCCAGATCACCCTCCTCGGTGACGGCAAACAGCACCGACGTCCCTGGAGTCGTCTGCCCCTTGATGCTGTCGAGCTGATCCTTGGTGAGCCCCACACCCTGGAGATGCTGGTAAAGCGCGCCGAGTCCAGCGCCGGCCGCCGCCCCCAGAACCGGCACGAAGAACAGCGACCCGGCCAGGAGACCCCAGAACGCCCCCCAACCCCCGGCCCGCACCTCGTCCTCATGGGTGTGCCGCAGCGTCGGTTGCGGCGCTCCGGGCGGCCATTCCAGGACGGCACGGTCGATGACCTTGACCAGCCCGTCGGCCCGGGCACGGTCGAGCTGGTCGCACGCGGCCTGCGCGCCTTGTGGGTTGTCGAACTTCCACGCCGTGAACGTCGTCATCGCGTCCTCCTCGTCGCGGACGGCAGCTGATGTGAGGCAACCCTGCCACCCTCGGGCGAGTTGCGGAACCGTCCCCTTTCCTCCCGACGTCCCCGCCTCAGCTCGCGGCGCGCTTCACGAGTGCTGCGATCTTCTTCTCCTCGGCAGCAGTCACCCTG
>JBKPQA010000100.1:0-7151 GCA_046733835.1 Actinomycetota bacterium | reverse complement strand
GCCTACCAGCTCGGCGGCCTGATGATGGGCGGTCCGACGCTGGTCGTCTCACCGCTCCTCGCGCTGCAGCAGGACCAGGAGCAGTCGCTGCCCGATCGGCGCGGCGACGACGGTCGGCCGATCCGCGCCGCCCGGATCAGCTCGGCGGTACCGACGGGGGAGAGGCGGGATGCGTTGGAGTCCTGGGCCTACGGCGACCTGGACTTCCTCTTCCTCGCACCGGAGCAGCTGGCTGCCGAGGACGTCGAGGACGCCCTGCGGCGGCGTCCGCCGTCCCTGGTCGCCGTGGACGAGGCGCATTGCGTCTCGACGTGGGGGCACGACTTCCGGCCGGACTACTTGCGCGTCGGCGAGCGGATTCGGGTGGACGGCAGCCGGCCGCGGGTGCTCGCGATGACGGCCACCGCCGCGCGTCCCGTCCGGGAGGACATCGTCTCGCGGTTGTGCGGCCCGGACGTCCGCATCATCGTCACCCAGGCGGCCCGGGCCAACATCCACCTGGCCGTCCAGCGCTGTCTGGACGAGGCGGACCAGGCCGAGGCGGTGGTCGAAGCGGCACTTGCGCGCCCAACCCCTCGCCTGCTCTACGTCCGCACACGGGCGGCGACCCAGCAGTATGCGGACGCGCTCGCTGCGCGCGGGCGGCCGGCGGTCGTCTACCACGCCGGCTTGAGCCGGCGGGAGCGCGACGCATCCTTCGATGCGTTCATGTCCGACGGCGGCGAGCTGCTCGTCGCCACGTCCGCATTCGGGATGGGTGTCGACAAGCCCGACATCCGTGCGGTGCTGCACGCCCAGGTGCCCGGGTCGGTCGACGACTACTACCAGGAAGTGGGGCGCGCCGGGCGAGACGGGGAGCCCGCACAGGCAGTGCTGTTCTACCGCCCGGAGGACCTGGCCCTGGCCCGCTACTTCGTGCCGGGTCGGCCGCCTCGCGACAAGGTCGTGGCCGTGGTCCGCGCCGTCGCCGAGCTCGGCGGGCGGCCCGAGCCGCCCGAGGTCGCGCGGGCGTCCGGGATCGCGTCGCGGACCGTCGCGCGCATCCTCAACCTGCTGCAGGAGCCGGCGGACGACAGCACGGCCGACGACAACCCGGTCGAGCACGTCCTGCGCCGGGCGGAGGCACACCGGACGCTGCAGAAAACCCGCGTGGAGATGGTGCGCGCCTATGCCGAGACCCAAGAGTGCCGGCGCTTCTTTCTCATGACGTACTTCGGCGCCACTCCCGAGGACCTGTCTCGGGAGCTGCCGGATGGCGTGTGCGGGGTCTGCGACACGTGCGACGCCGGTACGGCGAGCGTCGCGGCCGAGAACCGCAGCGACGAAGAGAGCCGGGCATTCGTGGTGGAGCAGCCCGTCGTCCACGAGGCGTTCGGCAACGGAGTGGTCATGTCGGTAGACGACGACCGGGTGACGGTCCTCTTCGAGGACGCCGGCTACCGCGAGCTCGACGCTCGGCTGGTGGAGGCCGAGAACCTGCTCCGTCCGGCCTGAGCGCCGCTCCCGGTTCGGGAACGGCCGACGCATACCGTGTCGCTATGGACTGGGTGGCGTCGGCGCTCTGGTGGCACTGCTTCCCGATGCGCTTCGTCGGCGCGGAGGACCGGCTGGACGAGCTGGCCGGCGACGGGCCGCGGCACCGGCTGCCGCAGCTCACGTCGTGGCTCGACTACGTGATCGAACTGGGCTGCAACGGGCTGCTGCTCGGACCGGTCTTCGCCGCGACGTCGCACGGCTACGACACCCTCGACTACTTCCGAATCGATCCCCGGCTGGGAGACGACGCCGACTTCGACCGCTTGGTGGCGGCCGCTCACGACCGCGGTATCCGGATCTGTCTGGACGGGGTCTTCAACCATGTCAGCCGTGATCACCCTCTCGTGCAGAGGGCGCTCGCTGCCGGGCCCGGCTCTGAGGAGGGTCGATGGCTGCGATGGCAGGGCGAGTTCCCGTTGTGCTTCGAGGGCAACCTCGACCTCGTTGACCTCAACCTCGCCGATCCGGTCGTCGCGGACTACGTCGTCCACGTGATGACTCACTGGCTGGGTCGCGGCGTCGACGCGTGGCGCCTGGACGCCGCGTTCGCGCCCGGTGCGGCGGCGTGGCGCCCGATCGTCGAGCGGGTCAAGGCGAGCCACCCCGACGCCTGGCTCGTCGGTGAGGTCCTCCAGGGCGACTATGTGGAGTTCGTGACCAAGAGCGGCGTCGACTCGGTCACGCAGTACGAGCTCTGGAAGGCCATGTGGAGCTCACTCAACGACCGGAACCTCTACGAGCTGGACTGGGCGTTGCAGCGCCACGCCGCGTTCTGTGAGGTGTTCCGGCCGCAGACGTTCGTCGGCAACCACGACGTCACCCGCATCGCCAGCAAACTTCAGGACCCGCGGCACCTGCCGCTGGCGGTGGCCCTGCTGATGACGCTGCCCGGCATCCCGACGGTCTACGCCGGAGACGAGCAGGCCTTCACCGGCGAGAAGCGCGACGAGCCACACGGGGACGACGCCGTCCGGCCACCTTTCCCCGGGGACCCGTCCGGCCTCTCTCCGCTGGGCAGCGGAACGCACGAGACGTATGCGAGTTTGGTGGCCCTGCGGCGACGTCACCCCTGGCTGGTCGATGCGGCGATTTCCACGTCCGATCTGTCGAACACGACGCTGGCGATTCACCTCACTGGCCGCTCCGATGAGCAGCTGACGCTCGCCCTGAACGTCTCGGACGAGGCGCGCACCATTGCCGGGATGTCGGTGCCGGCGCACGGGTTCCAGCACTCCGCATAGCCCTTCGGCCGACCTGCCGCGGACGGGAGCAGCCGCCCGAGCGTGGGGCGGCTATGCGCGGTTGGCGACGAACGGGGCCGTTCTCGGGTAGAGACCCTGTTCCGCCACGTCCAGAACGAACGCCGCCAGGTCGGCGCGGCTCAGCCTGGTGCTCTTCGTCGAGCGGTGCGGGTCGTGCTCAACCGCTCCGGTGCCAGGACCGTCGTTGAGTCGAGGCGGGCGTACCAACGTCCAGTCGAGGTCGCTCGCGGACCAGACCGCATACTCGGCCGGCTTGTCCTTGACCGCCTTACCGCCGATACGCATGATGAGCGCGCTGATCACCTTGTCCTTCGGCGCCTTGTGATCTCCCGGCACGTCGATACCGGCCCCGCTGACGCCGACGAAGCGCCTCGGGCCCCGTTCCTGCATGACCGAAACCAAGGCTCGGGCGGTGTTCTCGTGCAGGTGCCGGTCCTTGCCGGTCGGTCCGAGAGCCGAAATGACGACGTCGGCGTCCTTGAGCAGATCCGTGAGGGCCTCTGGAGAGGTGGAGTCGCCCACGACGACGCGGGTCCCCGGTGGCAGGTCCGCGGGAAGTCGCGCTGGATCACGGACCAGCGCGGAGACGTCGTGTCCTCGCTGAGCGGCCGCGGACAACACGTGGCGCCCGGTGCGGCCGGACCCTCCAAGAAGCGCGATCCTCAAATCGAGTTCCTTCCGTCATGCAGCTCGGGATCGGATCGATGACCTATCCGGCCGTCGGAATCACGTCGTAGTGTCCGATCCACGTCTCCTGGAGCAGGTGTTCCTCGTCGGGAGTGATCACCGCCTCCTGCCAGTGGTCACCAGCGAAGGCGCGGATCGACTCGACGTCCTCCCACACAGTGACGTACACGAACTCCGTGGACGATCCGTCACGGGGGCGGCCCACGTGTTGAGCCACCAGTCCCGACTGCTTGGACACCAGAGGTATGGCGACATCTCGCAAGAAGGCCTCGAACTCTGCTTCCTTGCCAGGGTGGATTTTGGGCCTGAACACGCGGAGTATCACGGTCGACTCCCTCCCTCGAACGGGCACATCATCGTATGCGGATCTCGTCGCGCCGTCGTCGACGCGCCCTCGCCTGAAGTGCCCGCCGTCGGCGCCGCTCTCGAGCCGGCGTCGCCGCGGACGAGGTCCTTACACCTGCACGGTGGTGAGTCCTGCCTCCGCCGCGCGGCGGGTCTGTCGGCGTTGGCGCCACCGTTGTGCGCGCCGAATGTAGAAGGGGACCAGTTCGTGGCCGCTGGGGACCTGGGCGGCGCGGATGGACCACGGCGTCACCCGCTTCTGAACGGCGAACCGGTTCGGCAGGATCCAGTAGCGGTCCGCGGCGACCACGTCTGGGGCGGGTGCGCGCAGCACTCGCTTCTGCAAGTGGATCAGCAGGGCGGTCCGGCGGATCACGCGCCCCCGCTCCAGCTGGTACTCGCACACTTCGCCGTTCTCCCAGGCATACCGCCGTGGGCCGTGACGTTCAGACGCGGCGCGGCGGGTGCGGTACCGGCTGAAGGAGATGTCGAAGATGACGTCCTCGTGCCAGGCGGGTGCACCGAGATCCTCGACGATGTAGTAGATGCCGGCCCACTCGTCGAAGTGCATGGCAGCAGGATTCGTGAAGGCGTCTCGGTAGCTGACCTTGCCGACCTCGTGGCGGTACAACCCCGCGGTCTCGGCAGTGTTCCGGTAGAGGCTGAAGTTGCCGTTGAACAGGATCTTGTCCGCCCGAAAGGCAGCCGCGGGCAGGTGGTCGCGGATCTGGCCGAAGACGAGGTCGAGGTCGTTGTGTCCCCAGAAATCGAACCCGGCGAGTTCTTCGGCGAAGATCTCGCCGAAGGCAGGCCGGAAGTCACACAGCTTGTACGGACGCTCCAACGAGATCTCGAAGTCGAAGAAGCTTTGGATGCGCTTGGCCAGGTGGTCGAACGAGCACATGTGCACCGCGACGTTCGGCGACGCATCCGGCACGGGCTGGTCGGTAAGGAGCAGCCAGGACACGTCCGGGTTGGCGGCCATGCTGCGCACGACCAACGGGAAGTACGCCGGGCGTTGGCCGAAATAGGGAACGACCAGCCGGATCGAGGGCGAGAAGCTCGACACCGCGGTCTGCTCCGAAGGGTTTGACATGCCTCAGCGCTTCGTCGTGGGTGGACCGAGCTGAAGTGAGCGCCCTTCGTGTGGCTTCAAGCTCAGCTGCAACGTGTGATTCAGGCCCACGTCGGCCAGCTTCTCGTGAGTGAGCATGTCCGTGACGGCGCTGCCGACCGGGAGGTGTTCGGATCGAGCCGTCGCGGTCACCGGAGCGGACGAGAAGTTCAGCGCGGTCACCTGGTGGCCCTCGTCGAGGGCGTGCACCATCACCAGCATCGCGGGGCTGGAGACCGTGGCGATGTCGAGCTGAGTGGCCGTTGCGATGCCATAGCGGGCTCGGATCGCAAGTATGTCGCTCAGTCGGCAGGCGAATGAGTTGGGGTTGGCCATTTGGGCATTGAGCGCTCCGTAGAGCGCTCTGCCCCTCGGCATCTTGGCTGTCGACTCGGTTGCCTCCGGGCGGTAGTCCATCAGGTCGTAGGCGGAGCGGTGAATCCATCGGGTGTCACCATCGCGAGTGAGGTCGGCGACCTCACGGTGCTCCAGTGTCAAGGCGCCGACCAGGTCCCACCCGGACACCGCGAATACCCCCGGCTGCCAAGCGTTGTACATCGCGAGGAGGAGGTGCGCCCGGGTGATGTCTTCCACTTCTTCGGTGGTCAGACGAGTCAAGTCGTTCAGACCCAAGGAAGCGGCGATGACCGTGATCGTGGTTGAGGAGATGCCGTTGGTCGTGAAGATCGAGTTGTAGGGAGCGGCATCACCGGTCAGCGTGTCGATCAGCTCCTGACGAATAAGCGTCGCCAGCTGAGCGCCGGTCAGGACGTTGCCTCGGAAGGGGAAGCCGTCCGCGGCATGCAGGGTCGCGAAGTGGATCAGCTCGTAGGTCAGCTCGTCATGGTTCTGCAGCGCGTGCACCAGTGACGCGGCGTCGACTCCGATGCGACGAGCCTCGGTCATCGTCAACCGCAAGAACTCGGTGTCCCCGGTCGCTAGCGCATGGTGGTACGCCGGCCGGTTGACGAAGTCATACGACAGGTCGGGGCCGCGGAGGGACGTCGTCTTGATGTCATCGATCGCCAGGTTCAGCTCTTGGAACGTAAAGCCGCCAACCTTGCGCACCATGCTGCCGATCAGCTGGTTCGCGGCCTCCGACAGGGGATGTCCTTCGGACCAGGCCGGCCCGTCGACGCTCTTCTCGACACCGAGGAAACCGTTCGCATCCAACCGCAATGCGGTGCTGCCGAGATCGCTCAGGGAATGCAGGGCGTCGCCGATCACCAGCCGCATACCGGCAAAGGTTGGGTCGAGCCAGCTCAACGAGGGTTGCCCCTCCTTGAAGTAGTGCAGATACACCCAACGGTGCTCCTGACCATCCGGACCAAGGACGGGCTCCGTTGCCGACCAGTTCGTGTTCTTGACGCCCGGTTCGTTGAAGATGACCCTCTGCAGCGGACCCACGATGTATCCGGCGTCCGCGAGCACCTGTTCGGTGGCGGCATCGAGGTTGATCGAGTCGCGGCCGGGGGGCACATCGGGAAGAAGGTGCCAGTCGTCCGGCGGAATCTCGACCATGTGGTAGATCCCCGGGTAGTCACCCACCCGCATCTCCGCGAGCCGGAAGTCGGGGCCCTTGCCGGTATGCCCCGGCACGATGTCGTCGATGACGGCACCGCCATGGGCTGCCGCGACTCTGCACATGGTGCGGAACTCGTCCTCCGTGCCGAACTGGTCGTCGAAGCGGGTGCTGATCCGGTCGAAGTGACCGTCGACACTCGGTGTCGCCTCCCAGCCCGAGATCCCACCCGCTCTCTTTACCGGCCCGGTGTGGACAGCGGTGATACCGATCTGTTGCAACGCTTGCCAGAGGTCGCTGTCTCCCAGCGTGCCCAGGAAGGAGCACCCGGGCTTGGTGATCATCGAGATGGGATACAGCGTCAGCCAGTTCGACGCCTTGGCGATCGCCGCCCTGGGGTTGGGTTCGGCGTACGGGTTCTGCCACATGCTGCCCTGACCGATGTACTGAGCAGCGGACGTCTTGGCAGCCGCGAGCATCGACTCATCGACCAGCCACCTGACGTAGTCGGGGTTGGCACCGGACGCGGGACCCGTGTGGGGGCTGTGGTAGTACGCGACGTCGAGGTCCACCTTCTGGGAGCTCTCGTCGTCGACTGGGGGAGAGGCGGCCGGGTCTCCAGCACCCGTGACAGTCACTTCCTCCTCCTTGCTGCGCGATGTCGTCTGTTGTGCCGTGCGTCCCC
>JBKPQA010000099.1:0-13765 GCA_046733835.1 Actinomycetota bacterium | reverse complement strand
ACGTCCTCGGCGGAGCGCAGCCCGGACGAGCTGTGCGACTCGGCGCGGTGCAGCTGGTAGTCCTCGACCTCCGCGGCGTCGGACTGCTGTGGCTCGCGCTGCCGCTTGCGGTAGGTGTTGATGTACGTGTTGGTGAGGATGCGGTACATCCACGCCTTGAGGTTCGTCCCCGGCTTGTACTGGTGGAACGCCGCGTACGCCTTGGCGTAGGTCTCCTGGACGAGGTCCTCCGCGTCGGCGGGGTTGCGCGTGGTGCGCAGCGCGGCGGAGTACATCTGGTCCAGCAGCGGCATCGCCTCGCGCTCGAACCGCGCGCGCCGCTCGTCTGTGGTCTCGGTCCCGACGTCCACGGAGGCGTCGTCGTGCTCGAGGTCGGTGTCGGTCATCCCTCCCCAGCCTAGCCGCGACGCGAGAGCCGGGCTTCCTGGGCTGATCGGACCGCCAACGGCGGGCTCGGAGAGCATCAGCACGAGGGCGTCAACGCAGCCACCGCCTCGGCCCATTCCCGTCAATCGCGAAGCGGTCCGGTGAAGTGCAGAACAGCCGCGGACACCGCTGTGGCGCTGGAGCGCGGGATCGTATGCGTACCGGCCACCGGGTACACCGCGCCGACCGGCAGGTATGCGGCCAGCTCGGCCGCCGTCCCGAACGGGTCGTTCTCGCCCTGGACCGACGCGATCGGCAGTCCGGCGTCCGTCACCAGCCGCAGCTCAGGCGCCCGGGACTTGTCCGGACGGTCCGCATACCCCGGCAGGTGCAGCGGAAAGGAGAGGGAGAGCACCCCGTCCGCCCCGAGTCCGGCTGCGGTCCGGCACGCGACCCGGGCTCCGGCGCTGCGCCCACCGAGGACCAGAGGCCCGCGCACCGTGCGGAGCACACCCCCACGGCCTCGCAGCGTCTCGACCACGGGCACCCAGGCGGCGTCAAGCGTTGGCGGCGGACCAGCGACGCGCCTCCCGGCCACGAGCCAAGGCTGCTCGACCAGCGCGGTGGCCCACCCGTCCGCGTCGAGGGCGGACCACGCGGCGGTGAGGTCGACCGACTTCAGGCCACCGCCCGCGCCGTGGCCGAGCACCACGGTCCCACGAGCCCCGCGCGGTCGGCGGACCTGTACCCTCGCCGGCCCGCCCGGCGTAGCAACCTCGACGACGGTCGCGGCCCCCCGCGTAGCCGCCGTCATCGGGCGCCGACGACCTCCCCGGTGACGAGATCGACCACGCCATGCAGCTCCTCTTTCGGGAGCGGCAAGAGCAGATCAGCGCCGTTGTTGCGAGTGTTGTTGACCTCGGTCGAGATCGGGTATGCGTCGAACCGGCCGGGCTGCGAGAACTCCAGCAGCCGCTTCACCGTGGCCTCGTCGGTCTGCGGGTCGAGCCAGGCGGCCCAGTCCTTCCGCTCGATCACCAGCGGCTGGCGGTCGTGGATTCGGTCGAGGCCGGGCTCAGCGTCGGTCGTGATGATCGTGAACGTCGTCAGCCACGCCTCCGGGTCGTCGGGGTCCTCGACCGCCTTGTCGCGCCAGAACTCGTAGAGACCGGCGAAGGCCATGACGTCGCCGTCGAGGCGATGTGTATAGAAGGGTTGCTTGCGGTGCTTGCCCTTGGCGTCCTTCTCGGTGGGCGACTTCTGCCACTCGTACCAGCCGTCGGCCGGCACCAGGCAGCGTCGGGACTTGGCTGCCCGCCTGAACGCCGGCTTCTCGAGCACTGAGTCGGACCGCGAGTTGATCATTCGGTTGCCGATCTTCGGGTCCTTGGCCCAGCTCGGCACGAGCCCCCAGTTGACCAGCCGCAGCTGGCGGACCGGTGGAGCGTTGTCGTCCGCGCCCCGCGGCGGTCGGGACAGCACCACCGGAGCCTTCTTGGTCGGCGCCATGTTGAAGTCCGGCTGGCCGGCGGGCGGGTTCTGCTCGTGGGTCATCACCGCGCGGGTGGGCTCGCCGGTGGCGTCCACCTCGACCTCGAACTCTTCAACGAGGTCGGCCTGGTTCTTCGTCGCCGCATACCGACCACACATACGCGCCACGATAAGCGCTGCGGGTGACGGGGCCCGCGCAACGCCGTCCGAGCAACTACGGTGGGCCGAGTAACTCCGAGCAGTCTGACCCACTCACTGAGTAACACCACAGCCGCCCCGTCCCTACGGAGGAACGCGCACTCCATGAGCCTCGTCCGACGTGTCGCCCGCCCCATGATCGCCTCCATCTTCCTCATCCAGGGCCTCGACGCCTTCCGGCATCCCGCTCCGCTGGCCAAGCGCTCGTCGCCGCTGCTCGACAAGGCCATTCCCGCCCTCGGCCTGCCCAACGACAAGGAGCTGCTCGTCCGCGCCAACGGAGTGACGCAGATGGTCGGCGGAGTCATGCTGGCGACCGGGTTCCTGCCCCGGCTCGGCGCTCTCGCCATCGCTTCTTCGCTGGTGCCGACGACGCTGGCCGGACACCCGTTCTGGAAGGAGGAGGAGCCGCAGCAGCGCAGGACGCAGCGGATCCAGTTTCTGAAGAACATGGCGATGATGGGTGGCGTGCTGCTCGCCGCGGTCGACACCGCTGGGAAGCCGGGACTTGCGTGGCGGGCCCAGAACATCGCGAACCGGTCCCAGCGCGGAGCCAAGCGTGCTGTGAAGACCACCGCCCGCGAGGCGAAGATCGCCAAGCAGAGCGCGAAGATCAAAGTTCAAGGCGCTCTGGGCTGATCCGCCGTACACCGTGACCGCCTCCGCCACCACTGCCACCGGAGAACCCCACCATGCCGGCGACTGGCCCGCGCCGACGGCCAGTCAGCCCGTCGAGGCCACTGTCGCCCTGCCTGGTAGCAAGTCCCTTACCAACCGGTTCCTCGTCCTCGCGGCGCTGGCGGGCGACTGGTCCCGGCTCCGCCAGCCGCTGCGGTCGCGGGACACACTGCTCATGGCGGCCGGGCTACGCGCGCTCGGGGTCGAGATCGAGGACGTCCCGGCCGAGACCCATCACGGCGCCGGTATGCCCGTACACGAGGTCTCGGGCGGCGCGGACTGGGTGGTGCGGCCAGGCCTACTGCACGGCGGTGTCCGTATCGACGTGGGGCTCGCCGGCACCGTGATGCGGTTCCTGCCGCCGGTGGCGGCGTTGGCCGACGGTCCGGTCGAGTTCGACGGCGACCCGCAGGCCCGGGTGCGCCCGATGGGCCCGGTGCTCGACGCACTCCGGACCCTGGGAGTCAGGCTCGACGACGGCGGCCGGGGCACGCTCCCAGTGGTCGTCGAGGGCACCGGTTCGGTCCGTGGAGGCGCCGTCACGCTCGACGCCTCGTCCTCCTCGCAGTTCATCTCGGCCCTGCTCCTGGCCGGGGCCCGGTACGACGAAGGGGTGACCATCCACCACGACGGCAAGCCGGTTCCGAGCGAGCCACACATCGCGATGACCGTCGAGACCCTGCGAGACGCTGGGGTCGTCGTCGACGACTCGGAGGCCAACACCTGGCGCGTTGAACCGAGCGAGATCAGCCCGCTCGACGTCCTCATCGAACCCGACCTCTCCAACGCCGGGCCCTTCGTCGCCGCCGCGCTCGTGACCGGCGGGCGAGTGCGCGTACCGGACTGGCCGCAGCACACCACCCAGGCGGGGGACGCGCTTCGGGACATCCTCGACGGGATGGGCGCCGACGTCAGCTTGGACCGGACCGGCCTCACCGTCACCGGGACCGGCATCATCGAAGGCATCGACGTCGACCTGCACGACGCCAGCGAGCTCACCCCGGTCGTCGCGGCGTTAGCCGCCCTGGCGCAGTCGCCGTCGTGGATCCGCGGCGTCGCCCACATCCGCGGCCACGAGACCGACCGGATCACCGCGCTGGCGACCGAGATCAACGCTCTGGGCGGATCGGTCACCGAGACCGAGGATGGACTCCGCATCACTCCAAAGCCACTGCAGGGTGGGCGTTTTCGCAGTTATCACGACCACCGCATGGCGACCGCCGGTGCGGTCCTTGGCCTCCGCATACCCAATGTCGTCGTGGAAGACGTCGCCACGACGGCCAAGACCCTCCCCGACTTTCCCGGCCTGTGGACCGCCATGCTCCACGCCGCGCAGCAGCACGCCGACGGCCGATGAGCTGGCAGAACCTCGACGAGTCCGACGTCCGGGTGCGCCCGAACCCCCGTGGCTCGCGGCGCCGCACCAAGACCCGACCGGCCCACGACGACGCGGTGCCGGGCTTCGTCACGGGGGTCGACCGCGGCCGGTATGCGGTCCTCGTCGCCGCCGGCGTGGGAGGCCGTAAGACCCCCGAGCGGGTTGTCACCGCCATGAGCGCTCGGGAGCTGGGCCGCAAGGGCGTCGTGGTCGGGGACGACGTCGCGCTGGTCGGCGACACGGCCGGCGGCCGGGATGCCTTGGCGCGCATCGTCCGCGTCGAACCCCGCCGATCGGTGCTGAGACGCAGCGCCGACGACACGGAGGCAGTCGAGCGGGTGATCGTCGCCAATGCTGACCAGCTCGTCGTCGTCTCGGCCCTGGCCAACCCGGAACCTCGACCGCGGCTCATCGACCGCTGTCTGGTCGCCGCATACGACGCGGGCCTCGACCCGTTGCTGGTCCTCACCAAGGCCGACCTCACGCCGCCGGACGACTTCCTCGCGACGTATGCGCCGCTACAGGTCCCGCACGTCGTGACCCGCCGCGTGGACGGCCGGCTGGAGGGCATCGAGGAGCTGCGCGAGCACCTCACCAACCGCATCTCGGTGTTCGTCGGACACTCCGGCGTGGGCAAGTCGACGATCGTCAACCGGCTCGTCCCGGACGCCGACCGCGCCACCGCCGAAGTCAACGAGGTGACGGGACGGGGTCGGCATACCTCGACCTCTGCCGTCGCCCTTCGCCTTCCGGGTGACCGAGGCTGGGTCATCGACACCCCTGGGGTACGGACGTTCGGGCTGGGGCACGTCGACCCAGACCGGATCATCCACTTCTTTCCCGACCTCGAGCCGGGCACGGCCGAATGTCCGCGCGGCTGCACGCACGACGAGGAGGAGTGCGCGCTCGACGCCTACGTCGCGTCAGGAGCGGCCGGCCCGGCCGGTCCCGCCCGCCTCGACTCACTCCGCCGCCTGCTGCGGGCGCGTCTCGGCACGGACGACTGAACCGCCGTCCTTAGGCTGTCGTCACTCCGGATGACGTTCGACGCCCGTTAGGAGCGACCTTGTTCGACACGATCACTGGCCTGCCCGTCCACGTCCTCGTCCTTCATCTCGTGGTCGTCGGACTGCCGGCCTTGGCCGTCGTCACCATCGTCGTGTCGGTACGGAAGAACCTCCGGGAGCGGTACAGCTGGTGGGTCGCGGGAGCCAACTTCGTCATGTTCCTCATCACGCTCGTGACGAAGGAGAGCGGTGAGGCGTTACAGGAAGCGAGGGGCGGCCAGCTGGCCATCGAGCACGGCCAACTGGGAAGCGTTCTCCCGTGGTTCTCGCTCTTTCTGGCGGTGGCGTCGGCGGCGGTTGCCGCCACCAGCCGGAACCGCGCCCTGGGGCCGATAGCTGTCGTCGTCTCGATCGTGGCCGCCGTGGCTGCGGCCTACTGGACGGTCCGCACCGGTGACTCCGGCGCGCGGTCGGTGTGGGGGACATGACACGCTGACAAGGTGAGGTCGGCCGAAGGGAGCCCTTCCGCTGACTCGTCTGCGCAACCCGCCCCGCCGTCGAAGGTCGAGGCCGGTCAGGCCGCGCCGGAGCCGGTTGCCAGCGGCCTCAGCCTTCTCACCGCCGCTGTCGGCGCCGTCGTGCTGACCATCCTCGTCGCCAGCCTGGATGAGACCTACCAGGCCGTGCAGGAGGGCGACGGCCTGGCCCGCGTCGACCAGCCGCTGCTCAACTGGATGGTCGGGCAACGCACGGCGGCCCTTGACACGGCGGTCACGTTCTTCACCGACATCGGCAGCACCAAGATCCTGCCTATCCTCACCACCCTCGTCGTCGTCGGGCTCGCTTGGTGGTGGCGCAGCTGGACGCCGATCGCCCTGATGGCCGTCGCCGCCGCGGGATCCGTCGCGATGACCGAGGCGGGCAAGGACCTCGCCGGCCGGGCCCGTCCTCCGCAAGACCTCGCGGTGCCGCCTTACGAGACGACTCCGTCGTTCCCGAGCGGGCACACGCTGAACTCCACGGTGATTGCCATTCTCCTTGCGTACCTCGTCCTGCTGCAGGTGAGGAGCCGCGTGGGAAGGATTGTCACCGTCTCTCTGCTCGGGGTCTACGCCCTGGCCATGGGAATGAGCCGCGTGTTCCTCGGGCACCACTGGTTCACCGACGTCGTCGCCGGGTTCATTGCTGGCACCGCCTGGGCGCTCGTCGTGATCCTCGCCCACCGGCTGCTGCTGCGGATCCAGTACCGGCGAGCCGCCCAGTCGACCACCTGAGAGATCCATGGTCGTCCTGCCGATCAAGAAGGTGACGTGACGTGACGAACCTCGACCAGGCTTCGACCGCCGCCCCCGACGCGGCCGCAACCCGATTGGCGGATGCCCACCTCGACGAGCTGGTCGGCCGGCTGGACCTGCCGGAGAAGGTGCGGCTGCTCACCGGGGCGACGATGTTCACCCTGCATGCAGAACCCAAGATCGGCCTGCGCGAGATGGCCCTCTCCGACGGACCGACCGGGGTACGCGGGCTGAAGTTCACCGGCGGAGACGCCGTCGCTCTCTTCCCCAACGCCACGCTCCTGGCCGGAGGCTGGGACGAAGAGGCGGCATACCAGGTCGGGCAGATCGTCGCGGAGGAAGCCGAACGGCAGCACATCCACGTGGTCCTCGGGCCGACCATCAACCTGCACCGCAGCGCGCTGGGTGGTCGGCTCTTCGAGGCGTACTCCGAGGACCCGTTGCTGACCGGTCGGCTCGCCGCAAGCTACGTCAGAGGGGTGCAGGACGCGCGCATCGGAGCGTGCCTCAAACACGTTGTCGCCAACGAGGCGGAGACGATGCGCAACAGCGTCGACAACCGCGTCGACGACAAGACCCTGCGGGAGCTCTACCTGCTGCCCTTCGAGATCGCTCTCCAAGAGTCCGACGCCTGGACGCTCATGGCGGCGTACAACGACGTCAACGGCGTTGCGGCGACGGAGCAGGACGAGATCAACAACGGCATCGTCAAGGGCGAATGGGGCTACACCGGCCTCATCATGAGCGACTGGTTCGCCACCAAGACGACGGCTCCATCGGCCAACGGCGGACTCGACCTGGTGATGCCCGGACCCAACGGTCCGTGGGGACAGGCGCTCGTCGATGCAGTCCAGGCCGGGGAGGTCGCCGAGTCGGTGATCGACGACCACCTGCGCCGGCTGCTGCGGCTGGCCGACCGAGTCGGCGCGCTGGGTGCGGACCGGTCCTGGTCGACCGATGTGCAACAGCCCGACTCGCCGGTTCGGAAGGACCAGTTGCGCCGGCTCGCGGTGGCGGGAATGACGGTGCTGACCAACGACGGTGTCCTACCGCTCGCGACCGGCTCGCGCATCGCCCTGATCGGCCGACCGGCACTGGACACGACGAACATGGGGGGCGGGTCCGCCCAGGTGAACCCGCCGTACTCGGTGTCGATTGCCGAGGGTCTGGAAGCCGTCCTCGGTGACCGGCTCACGGTCGCGGACGGCGTCGAGGTCCGTACTCGGGCCGTCCCCGCCGGGCCGCAGTACGTCACCGACCCGGTGAACGGAGCGCCCGGTGTCCGGATCGAGTTCGAGGACAGCGACGGTGTTGTGCTGGAGGAGCGGCATTCGCCCGTAGCTCAAGCCATGGTGGGCTTCGATGACGACTACGACCGTCCCGTGTCGACCGTGCGGTTCCGCGCACATGTGAACGTCGACGGGCCGATTCGCCTCGGAGTCATCGGGATCGGTGACTGGGAGCTCCGCAAAGGAGACGAGACGCTCACCACGACCTTGGCGGCCGCCACTGCGGACCCGGGTGAAGGCATACTCCATCCTCCGTCGTGGCAGGCGCCGGACGAGCTCGACGGGAACGCCATCGTCGAAGCGGCCAACATTCTGCGGCCGCCGCAGTGGACTGCGACCGTCGAGTCGGCCTCGGAGGTCGAGGCGAGAGTCGGCCTGGCGGGCGCCCGGATGCTGGGACTCGTTGTCCGTCCTGCGGCGCCGCCGGAGGACGAGATCATCGAACGGGCGGTCGAAGCGGCGCGGGACTCGGACGTCGCCGTCGTCGTGGTGGGGCTGACCGCCGAGCAGGAGACCGAGTCGGTCGACAAAGAGACGTTGGTCCTTCCGGGGCGCCAGGACGACCTGGTGCGCGCCGTCGCGGCCGTGGCGCGCAAGACGGTGGTCCTCGTCAACGCCGCCACGCCCGTCCTCATGCCGTGGCTCGACGAGGTCGACGCGGTGATGGTCGTCGGCCTGCCGGGGCAGGAAGGCGGTCATGCGGTCGCGGCGGCCCTGGTCGGCAACCTCGAGCCGGCCGGCCGGCTGGTCACCTCCTACCCGGAGGCGGACGGCGCCAGCCCCGCCTGGACGGTGGAGCCGACCGGCGGCGTCCTCGTCTACGAGGAGGGCGCGTTCGTCGGATACCGCGGGTATGCGGCCGGTCGCGCCCACGCGCCGGCCTTCTGGTTCGGGCAGGGGCTGGGCTACGGCAGCTGGGACTACGGCGAGGTGCGAGTGGCCGCGGACGGGCGCGCGACGACGGTGAGCGTCGACATCACCAACACGTCGTCGCGCTCCTCGCGCGAGGTCGTGCAGGTGTACCTCGACCCGGCAGAGTCCGACGAACCGGTGCGGCTGGTTGGGTGGGCGGCGGCCACGGTAACGCCGGGTGAGACCGCGACGGTCGACGTTTCCTGCGATGAGCGGTTGTGGCGTCGGTGGGACGAGAGCTCCGGCCGCTGGAGCACCGTGGGCGAGGGGGGTGAGCTGCTGGTCGCCCGAGGGCTGGGAGACGTCCGCGGCAGGGTCCAGCTCCCCTAGGTTCTGCCCCGCATCGCAGCCGGTCGTTGGTGCCGCGCGAAGGAGGGCGTGAGCCAACCGGGGCGGCGGCGCCTTGAGCCATTAGCGTGTGCCGGGTGCCCCAGTACGACGACGACCTGCGCCTCGCCCACGTGCTCGCCGACTCGGTGGAGCGGGTGACCATGGCGCGGTTCCGATCGGAGGATCTCGTCGTCGAGAGCAAGCCGGATCTCACGCCGGTTAGCGACGCCGACCGGACAGCCGAGGAGAGCATCCGAGCCCAGCTCAAGCGGACTCGTCCCCGCGACGCCGTCGAAGGCGAGGAGTTCGACACAACGGGCCACGGACCGCGCCGCTGGGTGATCGACCCGATCGACGGGACCAAGAACTTCGTTCGCGGCGTACCGGTCTGGGCGACCCTAATCGGACTGATCGATGACGGTATGCCGGTGGTGGGCCTCATCTCGGCCCCCGCCCTCGGCCGGCGCTGGTGGGCCGCCACGGGCTCCGGTGCCTACTCGGGCCGCTCACTGTCGTCGGCCAAGGCGATCCGCGTGTCCAAGGTCGCCTCGCTCGACGACGCCTCACTGTCGTACTCGTCGGCGTCCTCCTGGCGGACGGTCGGGCGGTATGACCAGTTCCTGAGCCTGTCCGACGACTGCTGGCGCACCCGGGCATACGGAGACTTCTGGTCCTACATGCTTGTCGCCGAGGGTGCCGTCGACGTCGCGGCGGAACCGGATCTGGAGGTCTACGACATGGCGGCGCTCGTGCCCGTCGTGACCGAGGCGGGCGGCCGCTTCACGTCGCTCGAGGGCGAGGACGGCTGCTGGGGTGGCAGCGCCGTGGCAACCAACGGCCTGCTTCACGACGAGGTACTCGACCGCCTCGCCGGCCGGTCTCCGGCCAAGCGGTCGGGTCCACGGGCCCGGGGCAGATATGCCTCGCACCACCAGCCGACCCTTCAGGGCTGACCCCCAGAACGTCCTGCTCGAGCCGGTGTCGTCGCTGAGGAGGTTTGACAAGGCGGCCCTCGTCGGCGCCCGCGGTCTCGACCGAGGGTGGGCGACCGATGAGCCGTCAATCTCGGGCCGGACGACGACGTGTGGTCATGAAGCGTCGAAGACCGCCCAGGGGTATTCAGTCCTTGAGGTTGGCAGGTGCCGTGGCACATCCTGAGGCGCATGGGCGTCATCGAGTTCGAGGTCGAACGCACCATTCAGGCGCCCGTTCGCGACGTTTTCGCGCGCCTCTCCGACATCGAGGGACACAACCACTGGATGCCGAGCAAGGGCAGCATCCTTCGTGAGACGCGACAGACGTCACCCGGAGAACCCCGCCTCGGAACGACATTTCTCGATGAGACGGCTTTCGGTGCAACCCCCGGCGAAATCGTGGAGTTCGACCCACCGCACACGTTGACGTACCACTGGTGGGACAGGTCCAGGTCGGGAAAGCTGAACGTCGAGGGCTGGCCCGCGTACTCGCTGGAGACTGCGGAAGACGGCACGACGCTCGTGCGTCACCATGCGAGGATGCACACCTACCGCATGTACCGTCTCGCGACGCCCATCCTCCGCAGGATCGCGAGAAGGGAACGGACCGCGACTGTTGACGCCCTCAAGGCGTCGTTCGAGTCGGCCGTCTAGACCCATACATGTGGCCGGAGCAGTGCGCCCCAGAGCCGACCGTCGTTCGCGCTCCCGAAAACCCACCGATCTGCGAGGTCACAACGCCGGGGCGGCAACCCTGTCAGGCTCGTTGAGGGCGGCGTACAGCCTTTCGTACTCAGTGGCCCGTTCTTGATAGTACGAACGGTGCTGCGGCAGGGGATGCAACGCGCCCCCGGTGGGCGTCGGGGCCGGCGGCGTCGTCGGCGTCAAGACCTCGAGCGCATGCAATGCCGTGCCGTGCAGGGTGGCGCGCTTGATCGTCACCGGCTCCACGACCGCGTTGAGGACGTCGGCCAGCACCTGTAACCAGCCGGGAAGGTCCTGGGTGACTCGCCCGCTCGCGAGGATTCGCTGGGGGTTGGCGGCCGTCGTCTGCAGCGCCGCGGCGACCCGGGCATAGGTGAGGGCCACCCCCTCCATCCCGCCGCGGAACATCAATGGACCTGTCGTCGCTGCGGAAATCCTCGTGAACACGGCGCGAGCGTCCGTAGCCCAACCGGGCGCCCGTTCACCGGTGAAGTACGGCATCACCAGCGGAGTGACGCGGTCCGGGGCGGCGGCCATCAGCTCATTGAGGTCGGTCTCGCCAAGTTGGAGCGTTGCTTGCAACCACGCCACGGCCCGTCCTACGTCGTTGATGGCGCCGCCGATGAGCGAGCGTCTGGCGTCGACTCGGTAGCACCACAAGCCAGAGGGAAAGCTGTCGGGGATCTCGTCGACCAGGACTCGCATCGCGCCACTCGTCGCGGCCGCCAACGCCGCCGACGTGGGCTTGTCGGCGCCGGTCCCGAGGTTGCTCGCGAAACCGTCCGCAATGGGCGGGAACCATGAGACATCAGCGAGCGCGGGCCAGCGATGAGAGCCCCGCTGGTCGACATCGGTGAGTGGCTGGTCGGGGTTCCGCACCGCCGACAGCTGGTCGGACTCGACTCCGGCAGCGGTCAACATCTGCGGATCCCAGGCGCCCGAGCGACGATCCAGCAGGCCCGTCCAAGCGGCAGTCGAGGTGCCGGCCGCTGTCGTGCCCAGCAACTTCAGGTATGCATACTCGCCCAACGACATCCACCGAGCCGCCGCGGCGAACTGGTCCGGGTTAGTCTCCCGCAGCCACCGCAGCCGCGGCGCCAGGTAGCTCGTGTGCAACCGGCAGCCGGTTCGTTGATGAACCTCGGCCTCGTTGAGCTCTCGGCGGAGGGCCATGGCCTGAGGGGCGCACCGGGTGTCGGCGTAGGTGTAGCAGGGCGTGACTGCGCTTCCGTCGGTCGATACTCCCACCAGGGACGACGCGAACGTGTCGAGTGCGACACCTCCGATTCGGCCTTGCCGCTCCTTGGTCGCCAGCCCGTCGATGATCTGACCAAGCTCCTCGACGACCGGATCCGGGTCGATCTCTGACGTGCCATCCCCTGCGGTACGGAACTGGTGGGCAACCTTCTGTCGGCCACCCTCCACCGGACGACCGGTGGCGTCGTAGACGTCGCCGCGGCTCGCGGTGGAGCCGACGTCCAGGGCGAGCACGAAGGGATCGACCGCCCTCGACATCTGCACGCGGTGCTTGGTCTTCTCGCTCAATCGCGGCCTCCTCGTCCTGGTCCGCCATCATGCTGGCACCGACCACCGGCTGGTGCTCGTCGGCCGTCCGCGCTGACGGACGGTCTCCCTCGATCAGTCGAAGAGGACGAGCTGGTCGCCCTCGGTGGGGACTCCCTCGAGCCGCAGCAGCGCCGACTTCCGCCGCAATCCGCCGCCGTAGCCGGTCAGGGTGCCGTCGGCTCCGATCACCCGATGGCACGGCAGGATGATGGAGATCGGGTTCGCCCCGTTGGCCGCGCCGACCGCGCGCGATGCGGACAAGGGCAGGCCGAGCGCCCGCGCGATGGCCCCGTAGGTGGTCGTCGTGCCCCACGGGATCTTTGCCAGCTCGCCCCACACCGCCAGCTGAAAAGCGGTGCCCCGGGGGCGCAGCGGCAGGTCGAACACTCGCCGCTCCCCCGTGAAGTACTCCGCCAGCTGCACGGTCGCCGCGCCGAGAACCTCGGCATCTTCCGGTGGCAGGTCGGCCTCGACCGGAGAGGCACGCCGCAACCCGTCGAACCAGACGTGGGTCAGCGCGCCTTCGGAGGCGACGAGGAGCAGCGGCCCGATCGGCGAGTCGACGACGACCTGGGCCACGCGGGGCTCATCCGTTGACGACGGTGACGTCTCGTGCGGCGGCGTGCGGAAGGGCGCGGATACCGTCGACATGCGCGCCAGCATCCCCCACGACCACGACAGTCCACTCGCCATCCGCGAAGCGGGCGTATGCGTCTCCCAGGCGGTCGGCGTCGACGTCGGCGAGGTCGCGGAGCGTCTCGGTCGTGAACTCCGTCGTCAACCCCTCGAACGCCAGCGTCGCGGCCTCGTCGGCGATGGCGTCGGCCGTGGCATACCGGCTCGCCGCAGTCATGGCGATGTAGTCGACCCCCTGCTTTGTCTCCGCGTCGGTGAAGCCCTGCCGGGCGCCGTCGAGGATCGTGAGCAGGATGTCGAGAGACTCGACGGTGACGTCACCGCGCACGCTGCCGCTGGTGAGGAACAGGCCTCCGCGGCGCCGCGGGCGGAAGATCGACCGGATGCCGTAGGTGTAGCCCTTCTCCTCCCGCAGCACCGCGTCGACCCGGGCGTTCGGAGAACCGCCGAGGACAAACCCAAGCACCGGATACGGCGACCAGCCGCCTTCCACCCGGCGGTCGGGCCCGTTCGTGGCGACGACGAGCTCGGTCTGCACGGAACCGGGACGGTCGACGACGACCACGCGCGCCCGGTTGGCTGCGGTGCGCGCCGCGACCGGCTGAGGCGGAGCCTCCCAGCCCTCGGGCGCTGTCCATCCGCCGAGCGCCGCCTCGACGACCGCGAAGGCGTCGATTCCGTCGAGGTCACCGGCCAGCACAACCGTCGCGCCGACTGGCGAGACCTCGCGTGAGTGGAAGGCGACGACATCCTCCCGTCCGATCGCCGCCACCGTTTCCCGGGAACCTGCGGTCGGGCGGCTGGCGCGCTCTGAGGCGTCGAAGAACGTCGCGATCAGCTCGATCGCCGCGCGCTGAGCGGCGACTGAGCGCTCCTGCTCGATCTCCGCCAGCCGCTGCTTGACGTGTCGCGTCACTTCGGTGGCCGGGAAGGATGGCTC
>JBKPQA010000098.1:0-5824 GCA_046733835.1 Actinomycetota bacterium | reverse complement strand
TCGATGTCGGCTCGTCGCATCCTGGGGCTGGAGTAGGTCCCAAGGGTTGGGCTGTTCGCCCATTAAAGCGGTACGCGAGCTGGGTTTAGAACGTCGTGAGACAGTTCGGTCCCTATCCGCTGTGCGCGTAGGAAACTTGAGAAAGGCTGTCCCTAGTACGAGAGGACCGGGATGGACGAACCTCTGGTGTGTCAGTTGTCCTGCCAAGGGCACCGCTGATTAGCTACGTTCGGAAGTGATAACCGCTGAAAGCATCTAAGCGGGAAGCACGTTTCAAGATGAGGTTTCCATGGGGTTTACCCCGAGAGGCTCCCAGCCAGACGACTGGGTTGATAGGCCGGATGTGGAAGTGCAGTAATGCATGAAGCTGACCGGTACTAATAAGCCGACAACTTGACTACATCACATCTTTTCGTTGTTCGCGTCCACTGTGTTGTTCCCGAGATACGGTCGGTTTCCGACTCGCATATCTCCATAGAGTTTCGGCTGTCATAGCGAAGGGGAAACGCCCGGCTCCATTCCGAACCCGGAAGCTAAGCCCTTCAGCGCCGATGGTACTGCACTGGTGACGGTGTGGGAGAGTAGGACGCAGCCGGACATCCTTAGAAAGCGCCCCGCCGAAATTCCGAGAGTTTCGCGCGGGGCGCTTTGTTATGCCCGGATCCCCTTGTCCCGTTCGGAAAGCCCTCGCACTAGGGTTTCGGTCATGAGCCAGCAGGACCGTTCGGGCGGCCGCCCCGGCCGGCGAGGACCCGGCGGGGGCGCCTTGCGTCGAAGCGGGGGACGCCCGAGTGGCACTGGTAACGGCACGGGCGGCGGGAAGTCGCGGCGGCAGGAGACGGGACGACGTCCTGAGGGCGAGCGGAGCAGTAGTCAGCGGCTGACGCCAAAGACGCCACGGCGGCCCGAGCCGGCTATCGCCGAGGGCGTCACCGGCAAGGAGCTGGATCGCTCGGTCTGGACCCAGCTGCGAACGCTCAGCAAGGAAAATGCCGAGGGTGTTGCCCAGCATTTGGTGATGACCGCGCTCCTGCTCGACAGCGATCTCGACGCGGCGCAGGCGCACGCCGAGACGGCGGTCCGGCGCGCTGGCCGGGTGCCCGCCGCTCGAGAGGCGCTCGGACTGGTCGCCTACCGGCAGGGCGATTGGGCCAAGGCGCTCGCTGAGTTCCGGACCGTTCGACGTCTCTCCGGCTCGTCCCACCTGCTCCCCCTCATGGTCGACGCCGAGCGGGCGCTAGGGCGTCCGGACCGCGCGCTCGAGCTCGCCGCCAGCCCGGAGGCCCGCACGCTGGCCCGCGATGAGCGGGTGGAGCTGGCGATCGTCGTCTCCGGGATCCGCCGGGACCAGGGTCAGCTGCACGCGGGGGTCGCCGGTCTGCGGATGCCAGAGCTGGACCCGAGTCGACGCAAACCATGGAGCGCGAGGCTGTTCTACGCCTACGCGGACGCTCTGCTCGCACTCGGCGACCGGGTGGGCGCCCGAGAGTGGTTCGGGTACGCCGTCGACGCCGACGAGTCGCTGGAGACGGATGCGGCGGAGCGGGTTGAGGAGCTCGACGGCATCCGGCAGGTCGACCTGCTGGAGGACGAGGATCCCGCCGAGCCCTCAGACCGTGGCTGACACGCTCGCGGAGCGTTACACCGGAGTGGTCTGTGACCTCGACGGTGTCGTCCGCCGCGGGTCACTGGCGGTCCCTTATGCGGTCGAGCAGCTCACGGCGCTGACCTCTTCGGTCGTCTACGCCACGAACAACGCCTCGCTGACACCCGAGGACGTCGCTGGCCAGCTGGTCGGGCTCGGACTCGCCGTCGGCCCGGAACAGGTCGTTACGAGCTCACAGGCAGCCGCCGCATACATGGCCTCCCTGTTCCGAGCCGGCGCGCCGGTGCTCGCGGTCGGAGGTCCGGGCGTGGCCGCCGCGCTCGCGGAGGTGGGCCTTTCTCCCGTCACGACCGCCGAAGATGGAGTCGTCGCGGTACTGCAGGGCTATGGCCCCCAGGTGACTGCTGTGGACCTGGCGGAGGCCAGCTACGCGATCGAGGGCGGAGCAACCTGGGTGGCCACCAACCGGGACGCGACGTTGCCGACCCATCGTGGTATCGCGCCCGGCAACGGAGCACTCCTGGGTGCCGTCGCCACCGCCACCGGCCGGCAGCCCAGCGCATCGGCCGGGAAGCCCGAACCACCGCTCTACGACTTGTCTGTGAGCCGCCTCGGCCTGCCCAAGTCCGACGTCCTCGCCATCGGGGACCGGCTGGACACCGACATCCTCGGCGCCATGGCGGCCGGCGTGGACTCGCTGTGGGTGCTGACCGGCGTCGACGATCTCCTCACCTTCGCGACAGCGCCTGGACGACCGGCCCCGACGTATGCGGCTCGCGACTTGCGGGCGCTGGCCCGGCCGCCGCTCGTGCCACGACAGGAGGGCGAGGAGTGGGTATGCGGGGCCGTCCGGTTGTCCGTGGGGTGGGAAGGCGTTGACGCTCGGGTGCGCTGGTCCGGGGCGGACGACGCCGATGCCCTGGTCAATCTCGCCTTGGCGACCATGGTCTACGGGCGTGACGTCCTCGGCGCCCCTGCCGGGGTGCTGGCTCAGGTCGCGACGATCGTGGGGCAGCACCTCCTCCGACTCGGCACCGAGCCGGGCGGCGTCGCGGCGCAGTAGCGTGGACCGCCAGGATCGGGAGAGACGCGGGCGATGGAGGGAGACGGTCATGGCCATGGAGGGACTTCGCGGCTACCTACAGCTGGCGTCCGGTTTGGCGGAGACGTCGCGGGCCAAAGCGATGGAGGCCGCTTCCGCCCTGCTGTCCCTGTCGAGCGGACTGTCCGGGGGCCGCGCGGGGCAGAACGTCCAGGTCCAGGTGCAAGACCTGGCCGAGGAGCTGTTAGCGGCTGCGGCAGCGAACCGCCGCAGTCTTATCGCACTGGTACGCGGCGAGGTCGAGCGAGCGATGGCCAACAGCCCGATTCCCCCGGACGAGCTTGATCGCGCTCGCGCGGCGGTGGCGAAGCTCTCGGCGGACGTCGAGGAGCTGCGGGCCCAGGTGCTGGCCAACCCGGCGGTCGGCGAGGTTGTCGCCAAGCTCGGGCTGGCTGGTTACGCCTCCTCTCGGCCGGCCGAAAAGGCGGCCTCTCAAGCCGAGGCCGCTGGCGTCGCCTCGTCGAGACCGCAGAGGGCGGACGAAGGGCTGGTGGTGGACGCCGCCTTGACCGCCCCGGTCGAGGAGAACGCCTCCGCGCCGCCGCGACGGCGTCCGCCGCGTAGGGCGGTGGCCGGCCTGGCCGCGACACGTCCGGCGCCGGAGGAGGCGGTGACTGACGCCGCCCAGGAGGCGGTCGAGCCGCCATCCGAGGCCGGCATGACGACCGAACCCGCGGCGACGACGTCCGCACCCGCAGCCGGGCCGAACCTCGAGACGGCCCCGACGAAGAAGTCGGGCACGAGGAAGTCGGCCATGAAGAAGTCAGCCAGCAAGAAGACCGGTTCCCAGAGCTCGGCCGCGCGGAAGGCGGCGTCCAAGAAGGGCACGACGAAGAAGGCTTCGACCACGAACACCGCTACGGCGAAGGGCACGACGAAGGCGGCTACGGCGAAGGGCACGACGAACACGGGGGCGTCGAAAAAGTCGGCGACGAAGAAGGCGGCGAGGAAGTCGACTGCCGCGAAGTCGACTGCCGCGAAGTCGACTGCCAAGAAGTCGACCGCCAAGACATCCACCGCCAAGACATCCACCGCCAACAAGTCCACCGCCAAGGCGGCAAAGGCCGCAGCGGCCAGCTCAGCGGGGCCTTCATGACCGAGGACGACCCGGAGACGACGGGATCAGCCGACCCGGGGACGCCCGGATCGGGCGTGCAGCCGCCACCGGCGACCGGAGACCCGTCGGTCGACGCCGCCCTCCAGCGGCTGTATGAGAGCACAGAGGCCGGCGACCTCGACGAGCAGGCGGAGGCCGGCGAGGCCACGCACCGGGCGCTGCAGGACCGGCTGGCCGACCTCGGCGGTGGTTGATCGCGGCGACCTCCGCGGCGACAGCGGCCTGGTCCGGCTGGACGCCGAGCTAGTGCGCCGCGGCCTAGCCCGAAGCCGAGGGCAGGCGCGCGACTTGGTCCGGAAGGGCGACGTCCTCGTCGACGGCGGTGCCGTAACCAAACCGAGCACCGCGGTAGGGCCGACGAGCACCATCGCGCTCGCGGAAAGGCCAGACGGCTGGGTGAGCCGAGGCGCACACAAGCTGCTTGGAGCTCTCCACGTCTTCGGTCCTCGGGGTCTGGATGTGGCCCGCAAGCGGTGCCTGGACGTCGGAGCGAGTACCGGCGGGTTCACGCACGTGCTGCTCGACGCCGGCGCCGCGCACGTCACGGCATTGGACGTCGGTACCGGCCAGCTCGTGTCGGAAATCGCGCAGGACCCTCGGGTCGAGGAGCGGTCCGGAACCAGTATCCGTGACGTCCGCCCGGGTGACCTCGGCGAGCCGTTCGACATCGTCGTGGCCGACCTCAGCTTTATCTCGCTGCGGCTGGTCCTGGGTGTCATCGCGCGCCTGATGAGCTCCACCGCGGACGCGGTCCTGCTGGTCAAGCCGCAGTTCGAGGTCGGCCGTGAGCGCCTGTCCCGAAGCGGCGTCGTCACCTCCCGCGCCGAGCAGGCACGGGTGCTCAGCGAAGTGCTCGAGGCGGCCCGGTCGGCGGGTCTGCGGGCTCGCGGACTCGAACCCAGCCCGATCCGGGGCGCGACGGGAAACCGGGAGTACCTACTCTGGGTCACGAGAGGTCCCGGCGAGCCGCTCGACAAGCGCGCGGTCGCCACCGCCGTCGACCGAGCCGCGAAGGGAGCACCGTGACGCGCAGGATCCTGCTCGTGGCGCACCCCAACCGTCCTGGGGTGGTCGACATCGCCCGGAGCGTGGTCAAGCAGCTGCGCGCCGCGGACGTGGAGGTGGCGCTGCCACCGGACGAGGCGCACGCGTTCGAGGGCATCGACATCGGGCCGGTGGTCGAGGCCGACCCGCAGAACCCGACGACGGGAGCGGAGCTCGTCGTCGTCCTCGGGGGCGACGGCACGATCCTGCGGGGCGCCGAGCACTCCCGTGGCACGCAGGTCCCCCTGCTTGGCGTCAACCTGGGACACGTCGGCTTCCTGGCCGAGGCCGAGCGCGAGGAGATTCCGGCGATGGTCGACCACATCGTCCGCCGCGCGTACAAGGTCGAGGAGCGGATGACCCTCGCCGTGACAGTCCGGCAGGAGCGCGAGGAGCCCTACCCGTGTTGGGCGCTCAACGAGGTGAGTGTCGAGAAGGCCGCGCGTGAGCGGATGCTCGAGGTGGCCGTCGAGGTCGACGGGAAGCCGCTGTCGGCCTTCGGTTGCGACGGCGTCGTCGTCGCCACGCCGACCGGATCGACCGCATACGCGTTCTCCCTCGGCGGGCCGGTGATCTGGCCCGACGTCGAGGCCATCCTCATGGTCCCCAACGCGGCGCACGCGCTGTTCTCGCGCGCGATCGTCGTCGGGCCGACGTCCCGGTTGGCGGTCGAGGTCATCCCCCAGGCCGAGGGCCACGGCATCATGTGGTGCGACGGCCGCCGGCAGCTCGAGCTGCGCCCGGGCTCGCGGATCGAGGTGAGCCGCAGCGATGTCCCGGTGCGGCTCGCCCGGCTCAGCGCCTCGCCGTTCACGGACCGGCTGGTGGCCAAGTTCGACCTCAGCATCGCCGGTTGGCGAGGGAACGGCCGGTCACGCTGAGGCGCACCTAAGGTAAAGGGCGTGTTCGAGGAGGTCCGGATCCAAGGGATCGGCGTCATCGACGACGCCGTTCT
>JBKPQA010000097.1:0-10647 GCA_046733835.1 Actinomycetota bacterium | reverse complement strand
GCCTACGCTCGAGGTCAGGTAGACGGTGACCGTCTAGGCGTCCTGCGCGACGGCACCCGTCAGCGGCGCTCGGCCTGACTTGCGACCTGACCGTTGACCTCGGCGTTCTCCGGCCGCTGCCCATCCGCAGCTTCGCGGGGCTCGATGGCCCCGGTGTGGTCGAGCTCGTCGAGCTGCCCCTGCAAGTACGACTTCAGCTGCGTGCGATAGGTGCGCTCGAACCCCCGCAACTGCTCGATCTTCTGCTCCAGCAGGTTCTTTTCCTGGTCCAGGTCCGAGAGCAACGCGGCGCGCTTCTGCTGGGCTTCGGCGACCATGCCGGTCGACCGCTCCCGGCCTTCGGTGATGAGCTCTTCGTGGCGGCTCCTGGCCTCGGCCAGCAGCCGGTCGTGCTCGACCTGCGCGGTCGACAGCAGCTCATCGTGCTTGGCCTGGCCCTGGGCCAACAGCTCGTCACGGCGCGCCTCGCCCTGGCTGACGTGCTCGTCGTGCAGTCGCTGGGCCAGCTCGATGACGGCCGCGGCGCTGGTGCCGCCGGCCGCTCCGGCCGCCACCGCTCGCAAAGCTCCGGAGTCGGCGGCGGCCTCCGCCTCCGCTGTCTTGGCCGCTTCTGCCGCCCTGGCCTCGGCCGCCGCAGCGGCCTCCGCCGCCCGGCGCTCCGCCTCTCCGGCCCGCGCCTCGGCGTCCTCGGCTTGCCGACGAGCCTCCTGGATCGACTGCTCCGCCTGCTGAGCCCGGCCCTGCGCATCGGTCGCGCTCTGCTGTACCGAGCGCAGCTCGTTCTGCAGCTGGACGACCTGCTGCTCCGCCTTGGCCCTGGCCTCGCTCTCGGCGCGGGCTCGCCCCTCGGCGGAGTCGAGCCGCTCCTGGACGGACGCGTCGATGGCTCCCTGGCGGTCCTTCACCTGCGCTTCCGCCGCCGCCACCTCCGCCTGCGCCCGGGAGAGCCGCTCGCCGACCTCCCGCTCACGGGCCTCGGCCTCCGCCAACCGGCTTCGGACGTCGTTGAGCCGCCGCTCCTGCTCCTCGAGCACCGCCGGATCCACCGATCCCCGGTCCTGGACCAGCTGGCTCGAGCGCGACTGGCACTCCTCGAACTGGTGCTTGTAGTCGTCCCGCTGAGCCGTCAACGCCCGCATCTCAGCCACGACATCGTCGAGGAAGTCGTCGACGTCACGCTCGTCATAGCCCTTCCGGAACTGGGTCGTTTGGAAGTGCTTGTTGAGGATCTGCTCAGGCGTCAAAGCCATGGGGGTACCACCTTGTTCTTGGACCGGGGCCGGCTGGTGAAGGTCCGTTCCCGGGCAACGTTATCGAACCGAAACGGCACGACCAACCTCGCTGACCGGAAGGGACCTTCGCTACCGGGCAGGACGATCGGCCGAATTCGGGTCGAGAAGCGCCTTCACGGGATGCGGATGGTCATCAGCAGGGAGGTAATGACCATAAGCACAAGGAACGCAATGTCGATTCGCATACCGCCGAGATTGATGGACGGGATGACCTTTCGAAGCAGCCGCAGCGGCGGATCGGTCACCGTGTAGACCAGCTCCGCCACGACCAGCACCGCACCCTTGGGCCGCCAATCCCGCGACAGCACCTGCACCCAGTCGAACACCAGCCTCCCGATGAGCGTCAGGAAGAACAGGAAGACGGCAGTCGAGAACACCGTGCCGATGGCGCGCATACGTCAAGTCTCGCTGATGATTCCTGTGACACCCGCGTCCGGGGGCTGTCGGCTGCTGTGAGCGGTAGGCGCCGAGCCGCCGGATGGCGCCTACGACTGGTTGAAGAACCCGCGACTGGTCGGGCTCGCCTCGGCCTCTTCGCTCGCGACTTCGACGTGCGCTGGTGAGAGCAGGAAGACCTTGGACGTGACGCGCTCGATGGCCCCGTGGAGTCCGAAGACGAGACCGGCCGCGAAGTCGACGAGGCGCTTCGCGTCGGCGTCGCTCATGTCGGAAAGATTCATGATGACCGGAGTGCCGTCGCGGAACGACTCACCAATCGTCTTGGCCTCGTTGTATGTGCGTGGGTGGATCGTCGTGATCCGGTTCAGCGGACCCACCTCCGGTTCACGGACCAGACGGGCCACCGGCGCCGGACGGCGCGGCAGCTGGGTGACGGCAGCTCCGGTCTCAGGGCGCTCTGACCCGGCACGGTCGGCGCGCTCTGAGCGCTCGGGTGTGCGGCGCCGGTCGTCGTCGTAGTCGGCAGCGTCATCACGGCGGTCGTCGTCGTCGTAGCGGTCCTCGTCCTCAGCCAGCCCGAGGTACACCATCGTCTTGCGAAGCGCCCCAGCCATCTGGAACTCCCTTGGTCGTGCCGTGACATCGTGCGGTCAGCCGTCCTCCGCAGCGACGTTAGCGAAGCGGCGGACGCGATCCGAGGATTGCACTGCCGACACGCAGGTGTGTCGCTCCATGCCGAATGGCCGCCTCGAGATCCTCGCTCATCCCGGCGGAGACCCACGTTGCGTCGGGATGGTCCGCTTGTATGCCTGTCGCCACCTCCCACAACCGGGCGAAGGCCGCGTCGGGGTCTCCTCCGAGCGGGGCGACGGCCATCACCCCGCCAAGGTTCAGAGCCGGCTCGGCGGCGACCAGGTCGGCCAAGCCGGGGACGTCAGCGATCGGGGCACCCCCTCGACCCGGCGAGTCGTCCAGGCTCACCTGGACGAGCACGCGCGGGCGCCGGCCCTGACGGTCGGCCGCCTTGCCCAGCGCCCTGACGATCTTGGCGCGATCCGCTGTGTGCACCACGTCGGCGTACGAGACGACCGACGCCGCCTTGTTCGACTGGAGCTGCCCGATGAAGTGGCGGCGCAGCCCAGTTCCGTCGAGCAGCGGGTCGGTGAGCTTCTCGCGGGCCTCCTGGTCGCGGTTCTCTCCGACATCGCGGATGCCTAGGTCGGTGAGCAGCCGGACGTCGGAGACGGGGAAGAACTTGGTGACCACGACCAGGTCGACGCCGCTCGGGTCACGCCCGGCGTCGGCGCAGGCTTCGGTAATCCGGGCGTGAACGCTCTCGAGGCCGTGGGCGATCTCGTCCCGGCGGGCGTCCCCGGCGGTCATGCGGCGGTCTCAGGAAGCAGCCGAACCAGGCCGGCGAACCGGCGGGTCGTGCCGTCCCGACGGTACGAGAAGAGGTCAAGGCTCTCCCGCGTGCAGCCGGGCACCCAGGTCACGCGGATGCCGCGCGCCCTGAGCTGGTCCACCACGCCGGCCGCCACGTCGATGGCCGGTGTTCCGGTCCAGGACACCGCCGCGCTTGGGGCGCTGACCGCCGCGGCCTCGGCCCGCATACTCTCGGGAACTTCGTAGCAGCGTCCGCAGACCGATGGACCGACGACCGCGACGATGTCGCTCGGCGTGGCACCGGCCTCATTGAGTGCATCCAGCGCCAGGTGAACGACACCGGCGAGCATCCCGGGTCGGCCGGCGTGGACCGCCCCCACGACACCGGCAACCGGGTCGGCCAGCAGGACGGGGACGCAGTCGGCGGTCAGCGCGGCGAGTGCCAGGTCGTCGTGGGCGGAGACGACGGCGTCGGCGGTCGGTGCGTCGCCGTCCCACGGCCCGTCCGCGACGACGACGTTGCTGCCGTGGCACTGGTTCATGAAGAGCAGCCGTTCTCGCGGGAGACCGAACGCCGTCGCGACCGCGGTGCGGTTGGCCTCCACGCCGTTCCTAGCGGCCGGGTCGGCCGACCGGCCGCCGAGGTTGAGCTCCTCAAACGGTGATGCACTGCCGTGGGATCGGCGCGACGTGAACGCGAACCGGATTCCCCTCCGGCCCGGTCCGGCCGCGAGCTCGGAGGTCCAGAAGAACACGGCAGCCATCCTTGCAAAGGGCATTCCATGACGTCCGTCCGTCTTCCAGGCTCCTGTTGTCGCCGATTTCCCCCGGCTCCAACGGCCCGAAGTCATAAGAATGAGTGTCTGGAAGCGCGACGCAGCGCCGGGCGCCACATCGGCCCGGCGCTGCGGTGGTGGTGCGAGGTCGGGTGTGGCTACTTGAGGAAGTCCGGCACGTCGAGGTCGTCCGCGTCGTCGAAGGTCACGGTTTGCGGCGGCCGCTGGGCCGGCTGGAACACCGGCCGCGGCGCCGCCTCCGCGGCCCCGTTACCGACACCGCCACCGTTACCGGCACCGGCACCAGCTCCGGAACCGGCCGGTGCGGCCGCCGGCACCGGATCGGGCTCATGGCGCACCGGCTGCACCGCGGGCCGTGCGCCGCCCAGGCTGGGGTGGACGCCGTTGGTCGAGGCGCCGTTGGTCGAGGCACCGTTGCTGGTCACCGGTCGGTTGTTCGGCGCGCTGTGGAGGCCACTCAGGCCGCGCTCCTCCCCACGCCTGGCCGGACCACCATTGTCGAACCCGGCCGCGATCACGGTGACCCGGACCTCGTCGCCGAGGGCGTCGTCGATGACCGCCCCGAAGATGATGTTGGCCTCCGGGTGGGCGGCCTCCTGGACCAGCCGGGCCGCCTCGTTGATCTCGAAGAGACCGAGATCGGAGCCCCCGGAGATCGACAGCAGCACGCCGTGAGCCCCGTCGATGCTCGCCTCGAGCAAGGGCGACGAGATGGCCAGCTCCGCAGCCTGGACCGCGCGGTCCTCGCCGCGCGACGAGCCGATGCCCATGAGCGCCGACCCGGCCCCCTGCATGACCGACTTGACGTCGGCGAAGTCGAGGTTGATCAGGCCGGGGGTGGTGATGAGGTCGGTGATGCCCTGGACGCCGGACAGCAGGACCTGGTCGGCGCTGCGGAACGCGTCCATCATGGAGACATTGCGGTCGCTGATCGACAGCAGCCGGTCGTTGGGGATGACGATGAGGGTGTCGACCTCTTCGCGCAGTCCGCCGATCCCCGACTCGGCCTGGTTGGCGCGCCGGCGGCCCTCGAAGGTGAACGGCCGGGTGACGACACCGATGGTCAGGGCGCCCAGCCCACGAGCGATCCGTGCGACGACGGGCGCACCGCCGGTGCCGGTGCCGCCGCCCTCACCGGCGGTGACGAAGACCATGTCGGCCCCCTTGAGGACCTCCTCGATCTCCTCGGCGTGGTCCTCGGCCGCCTTCTTGCCCACCTCGGGGTCGGCCCCGGCGCCCAGCCCGCGGGTCAGCTCGCGGCCTACGTCGAGCTTGACGTCGGCGTCGCTCATGAGCAGCGCCTGCGCGTCGGTGTTGATGGCGATGAACTCGACGCCCTTGAGGCCGACCTCGATCATCCGGTTGATGGCATTGACGCCGCCGCCGCCGATGCCGACGACCTTGATGACGGCCAGGTAGTTGTGCGGGTCTGCAACCACGAGCGTGGGCCTTCCTCAGCGAGAAATATCGGTCAGTCGTGTCGTCTCGGTGTGTCGCGAAGCCTAAATGTCTACCTGATGGTTAGATCACCGTTTGGGTCTCGCTTGGTGCCCGACGGTATGCCGTCGCTCTGCCTCGATCAAACAACGCTGCGGCGTGTCCTCCACCTTGTCGGGAGATTCACCCTGCCCTGGCGCGGAACGGCGACTTTCGAGGCCATGAGACTGCTGTGACTACGGATCGCCGGATCAGCGGGTGATGGGTGTGTCCGGGGCGCTGACGTCGACGACCGCCGGGTTGGTCTTGAGGAGCGTCTCGAGAATGGCGAGCTTCTTCGGGCCGTCAGCCAGCCCGCCCCAGACGACGCTGACCTTGCCTAGCTGGAGCGTGACGAGGTCGGCGCTGGTCACCGTGACGCCGGAAACCTGCGAGCGGCGCTCCGGGGACAACAGCTGGAGCACCGAGATGGCGGCCTGCACTCCCTGAGGGTCAGGAGCGTTGGACGTGGCATTCACCTCCGCCACACCCGGCGGCAGTGTCGTCACCGTCTCGAACGGCACCCCCGAGGCGTCGACCACCTGGAGCTGACCTTGAGGGTTCTTCACTCCGAGCACCGGCGTCTTGCGCTGTACCGACACGACCACGGTGTTCGGCCAGGAGCGGTTGACCGAGACCGACGCGATGGTCGGGATCCGGGCCACCCGCTCGGCCGCACCGCCGGTGTCGACCCGCGCCAACGGCGTGCCGACCGGCACTGCGGCGGCGTCGGCGACGGCCTGCTGTTCGGCACCGTCGCCAAGGCCGGTCACGGTCACGTTGCGGGTCGCGAGCACCGAGCTGAACCCCACCAGCCAGACGCCCACTCCCATCAGCACCATCAGCGCGATGACGACGGCGAGAACGGTCCGTGGCCGCCGCCGTACCGCGGCCGCCCGCCGCTCGAACCGTGCTTTGGACCGATCGATGCCTGAGCGCCGCCCGCGGCCGCCACGGGGCTGATCCTTGCGGCGCTTGGACGTGCCGCCTCGCGCCGTCCGCCGTGGCGCGGACCGAGGGCCCGGAGCCTCGTCGAGGACCTGTCCGGATCGCGCCGCACCCGTGAGCCATCTCGGTCGACCGCTCATAACCGGTCTCCCTCCGTGGACCCATTCCCGTTCGCTCTATCCCCGCCCAAATCGCCATGTTCCAGCCGGAGGAGGACCTCCGGTCCGATCATCGTGACGTCACCAGCTCCCACCGTGAGCAGCAGGTCGCCCGGCCGCAACAGGTCGGCGACGAAACCGGGCACGGCAGCCCAGGACGGCATGTAGTGCACCTCGGCGTCGGCGCGGGCCGCCCGGACAGCCTCCGCGACCAGGCGGCCGGAGACCCCGGGCTCCGGGTCCTCACGGGCCGCGTACACGTCCATCACCACGACGACATCGGCCGCCGAGAGACTGGCCCCCAGCTCGCGCGCGAAGTCTCGCGTCCGCGAGTAGAGGTGCGGCTGGAAGACGACCACGAGGCGGCCCGGCCCGGAGTCCTCGAGAAGCTGTCCGGCGGTCGCAACCACGGCGGCCACCTTGCCGGCGTTGTGCGCGTAGTCGTCGAAGACCTGCACGCCGGCGGCCCGGCCCTTGGGTTCGAAACGGCGGCGGGTACCGGTGAAGGACGCGAGCCCGGCCAGCACCGGCTCGGGCGGCTGGCCCAGACCGGCCGTGGCCGCCGCGAATGCCGCCGTGGCGTTGAGGACGTTGTGGTGACCGGGAACCAGAAGACGAAGCGGGTACTCGCCCCCGTCGGCCGTGATGGTGGCCGACCGGGCCAGCCCCCGGTGCATCTCGCCCGACACGCGGACGGTGGCGTCCGAGGACTCGCCGTAGGTCAGCACCCTGACCCCCTCGTTCCGGGCGTGGTCCGCCAAGGACCGAGCCCCCGGATCGTCGACGCAAGCGACGAGTAGGCCACCGGACGCGATCGTGCCGACAAACGCCCGGTATGCCTCTTCGACGGTCGCGAGGTCCCCGTAGAAGTCGAGGTGGTCCGGTTGCACGCTGGTGACGACGGCGACCTCCGGCCGGTATACCAGGAACGACCCGTCGCTCTCGTCGGCCTCGACGACGAAGATGTCGCCGGTGCCGAGGTGCGCGTTCGTGCCCTGCTTCGCCAGCTCGCCACCGACTGCGAACGACGGGTCGACACCGCAGGCCTGAAGGGCGACGGTCAACAACGACGTCGTGGTCGTCTTGCCGTTGGCGCCGGCGATGGCCACACGGAGGGAGCCCGTCATCGTCGCGGCGAGCGCCTGGGCACGGTGCAGGACAGGAACGCCCTTGGTCCGTGCCGCTCGCAGCTCCGGGTTGGTGTCGCGGATCGCGGACGAAATCACGACGGTGTCCGCGTCGTCGACCAGGGCGGCATCGTGGCCGACGTGCACGGAAGCGCCCTCCGCGGCAAGGGCGTGCAGCAGGGTGGACTCGCGGGCGTCCGATCCGCTCACTGGTATCCCCTTGGCCAGCAGGATCCGGGCAACGCCGGACATGCCGGCCCCGCCGATCGCCACGAAGTGGACGCGACCCAGATCCTCCGCGGCCGGTACGTCGGCCAGGAAGTCGAACCTGGCCTGGGGCAGCGTCATCGCGGCTCACCAGAGCTTTCCGCCGAGCTCGCTCGCACCGACGACCGAGCTGCATACGCCCGATGGACCATCTCGACGAGAGCCTCGTCGGCGTCGCGCTGGCCGACCGACGCCGCCGCCTCCCCCATGGACCGGAGCCGCTCCCCGTCGGCCGCTAGCGGCACGACGTTGTCGGTGATCCACTCCGGCGTGAAGGAGGCGTCGTCGACGAGAACCCCGCCGCCCACGGCGAGGACGTCGGCCGCGTTGAACCGCTGCTCGCCGTTACCGATGGGGAGCGGCACGTAGACCGCTGGCAGCCCGACGGCGGTGAGCTCGCACACGGTGTTGGCGCCTGACCGGCACACGACGAGGTCGGCCGCCGCATAGGCCAGCTCCATCCGGTCGGCATACGGAACGACGACGTACGGGGCGCCGACCTCCGGCCGCTCCGGTTCGAACTCCTTGCCGGTACCGCTCACGTGCAGCACCTGAAGACCGGCGGCGCTGAGCTCGGCCGCCCGGGCGGCGAACGACGTGTTGAGCCGTTGCGCGCCGAGGGATCCACCGGTGACGAGGAGTGTCGGCCACTGCGGGTCGAGGCCGAACGCTCCCATCCCCTCCTCACGTCGCGCAGCACGATCCAGCTGCGAGACCTCACGGCGCAACGGCATCCCGAGCACTGTGGCGTGTGGGAGGACCGTGCCACGGAACGTCGTCGCGACGAACGGCGTCATGCGAGCGCCCACGCGGTTCGCCAGCCCGGCTCGGGCGTTCTGCTCGTGCACGACGATGGGTATGCGACGCTGCCGGGCCGCGAGGTAGGCGGGCGTGGATACGTATCCGCCGAAGCCCACGACCACCTCTGCCCCGGTCTCGTCGATGGCCGTGCGCGCAGCAGCCACGGCACTGCGCAACGCACCCGGCAGTCGAAGCAGGGCAGGGTCCGGGCGCCGGGGCAGCGGAACCCTTGGTAGGAAACGCAGCTCGTACCCGCGCGCGGGGATGAGCCTGGCCTCCAACCCGGTCTCCGTTCCCAGTGCCGTCACCTTCACCTCGGGGTCGCGACGGCGCAGTGCGTCGGCGACGGCCAGAAGCGGCGAGACATGACCGGCCGAGCCTCCCCCCGCCAACAGCACCGACGACGGCCCGAGGGAGCCATCCCCCGCTTGCGCGGGAGTGGCAGCCATCAGCGCTTCCTGCGACTCGGCAGTACTGCGAGCGACCGGCGCACGACACCCGGCCGCGCGGCGAGGACCGCCCGGGCACCAGGTTCGTTGCGTGCGAAAGAGAGGAGCATGCCGAGCGCGAGCAGCGTTGTCACGAGCGCGGATCCACCGGCCGAGACCAGTGGCAGCGGGATGCCGATAACCGGCAGTAGTCCGATCACCGCGCCGATGTTGATCATGGCCTGCAGGAGGATCCAGGCCATCACACCAGCCGTCGCGATGCGGACGAACTGGTCGCGCGACCGCTGTACGAGCCGGAAGCAGGCCCAGCCGAGCAATGTGAAGAGGACGAGGATGACCAGCGTGCCGGGCAGTCCGAGCTCCTCACCGATGATCGCGAAGATGAAGTCGTTGTGAGCCGCCGGAAGCCAGCTCCACTTCTCCTTGCTCGCCCCCAGGCCGACGCCCCACAAGCCGCCGTCCGCCAACGCATACAGACCGTGGATGGACTGGTAACAGGTGCCGTCGCTGGTGTCGCAGTTGCCCAGCCACGAGGTGATGCGGTCCATGCGGTTCTCGTTGGTCACTACGAAGCCGGCGGCGATGACCGCGAACACCAGCGCGGCGAGGGCGAAGAACCGCGCCGGGACCCCCGACACGAAAAGCAACGCGGCCGCGATGCCGATAAGCACCAACGCCGTACCCAGGTCGTGACCGACGAGGACGAGGCCGATGGTGACAAGGACGATGGGAACAAGGAACGGGATGACGACGTGCTTGAGGTTGCCGAGCAGCCGCCCCTTTCGCGCGAGCAGGATGGCGCCGACGAGGATGAGGCCGAGCTTCACGAGCTCGGAGGGCTGCACCTGCATACCCGGCATCAGCCGAACCCAGTTGCGGTTGCCGTTGACCGTGATGCCGAACGACGTGAAGACCAGGCACTGGAGGACGAGCGCACCGAGCAGGGCGGGCAGGGCCAGTCGCTGGTACCACCGCACGGGGAGATGCGCAGCGACGACCGCGCCGAGGACCCCCATCGCGGCGTACTTCGCCTGGTCGAGGAAGACGCTGAACGCGGAGCCGTCGTCGCGGTAGGACGTGATCATCGACGCCGACAGGACCATGACCAGACCGATGACCACGAGGATGACGGTCGTCCCGAGCAGGACGTAGTACGAGGTGACGGGCGACTCCAGCCGGGCCAGAAACGGCAGCGCCCGGTGCAGCAGCCCCGATCCCTCGATCGTGGACGCACGACCGGCTGGCGTCGCCGCCGACCGTGAGGGCGGCCGCGTAACGGTGCTCGTCATCGACCGCGACCCTCGGCCCAGCGACGCACCGCCGCCTCGAAGGCGTCGCCGCGCGCACCGTAGTGGGCGAACATGTCCATGGAGGCCGCCGCCGGCGCGAGCAGCACGACATCACCGGGGCGCGCAAGCTCGGCCGCACGGGCGACGACGTCGTCCATCACGTCGACTCCGGCCCGGGCCATCACGTCCACAGTCTCCGATGCCCCGACGTCCACGACCGGGACGTCGGGCGCGTGTCGGGCGAGCGCCTCGGCGATG
>JBKPQA010000096.1:0-8145 GCA_046733835.1 Actinomycetota bacterium | reverse complement strand
AGCATCTGGTCGAGCTCGAAGCGGTCTCCGAACTCTCCGACCGGCTGGTCCGCATGACGCCGCTCGATCGCGGCGACCGCCTTGCGGTAGGCGGCGAGTCCCTTCTCTCCCAGAGCTTCGGCGAAGTCGTCGAGGGTGACGTTCGGCCAGCCCGGGGAGTCCTCCCGGAACCTGGCCAGCCAGCGACCGAGCTTCGCCTGGTCCGGCGTCCCTTCTCGGCAGGCGCGCGCATATAGATCGACGGCCCGCTGCCCGGCTTGTCCGATGACGCCCGACGAGTCATCGGCGTGCACGAGCCTCTTCCGCACCCGCGTGGCGACTCGTAGAGCGGAGGGTGCGACAGCGTTGGCCGCACCCTGATCGAGGAGGTGCTCGAGCTCGTCGAGGAACCCTTCGATGCGCGTGGCATACCCGAAGGACTGTCGATAGTCGAGCCACCGGCCGGTTGCAAGCACGGATGTCGTCGCCTGCTCGAGCTCCTTTTGCAGGTGGTCGTCGCTGCCCGAGGCGAGGGCAGCACGGGTCTCCAGCTGGCGGGTCGCCGTCTCACTGAAGGCCGCCATCTCAACGACGAGCTCTCGCAGCGTCTCGACCGGCAGCGTGATGAGGTACTGCTCCACCGCGGTCCGTCCGGCGTCGCTGGGCGGCGGGCCCGCCGCGTCGAGGACGGCAAGGCCGACCGCGACGAGATGCTTGCAGAAATTGCCCGACGTGGAGTCCGGACAGGTGCACTCGCCGTCGATCCCGTCGCGGCCCCAACGGAGGTCGACGACGTAGACCCGCGAGCCCTGCACTGATGCCGTTGCACGGCCGCGCTGGACGCGAAGTCCCCTCACTGAGCCGACGTAGGGCTGCGCCCGGTCGAAGGTGCGCGCGTAACAGCGCCGCTCCAGGGCCGCCTCGCTGAGGACGTCGTCGATCACTCTGGCCACGGCGTCAACCCGCGGCCGCGGATCAGAATGCTCCGAGTGGAGCGAAGTTGACGGGATAACGGCAACTTTCCTCCACTCGGCGGGCGTGCCACCTCGCCACGGCGGGCCGGAGCGCAGCGTGCGCGAGGGGGGATTTGAACCCCCACGCCCTTGCGGGCACTGGCACCTGAAGCCAGCGCGTCTGCCATTCCGCCACTCGCGCGCGGGGACCAGTGTGCTGCATGGGCCGCGCTCCCGCCAAACCGCTAGATCACCCCTCCACCGGCTCGGTGATCCAGCGCTGCGCCCGCGCGTCCCAGCGGAACCGCTGCCGGTCGGCCGTCGTCCACGAGCTCGAGGCGCCCCGTCCACAGGCGGCGGCCGCGACGTCGGGCAGGGGGTCCTCCGCGGCATCAGGGGCCCGAGAAGCGGCCCCGACCCACTCCTGGTTATAGGCATCCCACGAGTACTCGCCGATCGCCGCGGGTGCGCCGGCGCGACAGCCACGGCGGCCCGGGGCTCGGGCGGCGGCTCCGGTACCCAACCGGTGTGCGCGACCGTCGCCTCCTCGGCCTCGGTCACTAATGCCTCGCCCACGACTGGCGGTGATAACGACCCGGATTCCCGGCCGTTTTCACCCCGGCTCGGCAGGGCGGCGGCGCCGACGGGACCGCCACTGCCTGCGGCTCCACCTCGGTCGCCGAGGGCTCGACGACCCCTGGCACGATGCCCACCCGGGCCCGCTCCTCGGCTTCGTACCCCTCCAGTTCCGCCGGCGTCAGGTAGCCGTATAGCGGGTGCGTGGGCTCGGGTGGGACGTATCCCTCGGGCAGCTGGACCCGCATACGAGAAAGGGTAAGGGCCTGAACAGACGGTTCACCTGTGCGGATGCGCGCCACCGTTACCATGAACCGACTTCCCGCCCGGGGAGCCGAAGCATCGAGGAGCGCACGAGTGGGACTGTTCGACAGGGTCGAGCGCGGCCTGGAGCGAGCGGTCAACAGCGCCTTTGCCAAGGCGTTCAAGTCCGAGGTCCAGCCGGTCGAGCTGGCCTCGGCCATACGTCGGGCCATGGACGACCGGGCGGCCGTCATGGGCCACGGCCGCACGATGGTCCCGAACCTCTACAGCATCGAGCTCTCCCGCACTGACTTCGAACGCCTCTCCGGCTACGAGGAGGCGCTGTCGGACGAGCTGGTGGCCGCCGCGCAGGAGCACGCCGACTCCCAGCGGTACCAGCCGGGCGGCCCCGTGCAGGTCAGCTTTCAGCGCGACGAGGAACTGGAGACCGGCGTCTTCCGGGTGCGTCCCGCCACCAGCCGGCGGTCGATCGCCCCGAGCACTTCAGCGCCCCGGCACGAACCGGTCCCCCCTGCGCAGAACGCCCCTGTGGCGCCGCCGCCCCAACGGCCCACGACCAGTCCCGTCGCCCGTCCTTGGCTGGTCATCGACGGCGAGCGGTATCCACTCATCGGCGCCCACACCGTCATCGGGCGTGACGAGCTGGCCGACGTGGTCCTCGACGACCCTGGCATCTCGCGCCGTCATTGTGAGATCCGCGTGACCAACGACGGACCGCACCTCGTGACGTCTATCCGCGACCTCGGCTCGACGAACGGCACGTTCGTCAATGGTCAGCGCATCACCAGCACCCGGCTCGACGAGGGGGACGAGATCACCATCGGGCGCACCCATGCGGTGTTCCGGCCCGGTAAGCGGTGAGCCCTACGTGAGTGAACTGACCTACACGATCATCCGCCTCGGTCTCCTCGCCTTGCTCTGGGTGTTCGTCCTGTCCCTGGCGGCGGTCCTGCGGCGCGACATCTACGGCACGCGAATCTCCCGGCGCAGCCGCCGCGAGCGCCGGGCCTCGCCTCCGTCGCCGGCGCGGACGCCGGTACCGACCGGCGCCGCTGCTGCGGGGGCCGCCGCCGCGCCACCACCCGCGCGTCCTCCGCGGCGTCGGCGTGACCCCGTCAGCCTCGTCGTCACCGACGGGCAGATGGCCGGAACGTCGCTGCCGTTCGGCCGCCAGGGCGTCCTGATCGGCCGCGGGCCGGAGTGCACCCTCGTGCTCGACGACGAGTTCGCGTCGAGTCGGCACGCCCGGATCTTCCCGAGGGCCGAGGGCTGGTTCGTCGAGGACCTCGGTTCGCGCAACGGCACCACGGTCGGCGGTGTCAAGATCTCCGGCGCCGTCCCGGTCGAGTCGGGCACGGTCATCCGCATCGGTCGCACCACCCTGGAACTGCGGGGCTGAACCATGGCAATCGCCCTGCGCTATGCGGCGCGGACGGACCTCGGGCTGGGACCGAAGTCCCGGAACGAGGACAGCGGGTATGCGGGTCCGCACCTGCTCGTCCTGGCCGACGGAATGGGGGGCCACGCGGCGGGGGACGTCGCCAGCTCGCTCATCGTCGGCCAGCTGGCGCCACTCGACGGCGAGAGCATCGGTGCCGAGCAGGCGCTCCCCGCCCTCGAGAAGTCAGTCCGTGAGGCGAACTCCAGCCTGCGCCGCGCCATGGACGACGACCCGAAGCTGCGCGGCATGGGCAGCACCACCATCGCCATGCTCCGTAGCGGCAACAAGCTGGCCATGGCGCACATCGGCGACTCACGCGCATACCTCCTGCGCGATGGGGCGCTGAGCCAGCTCACCAAGGACCACTCGTTCGTCCAGCAGCTGGTCGACGAGCAGCGGATCACCGCCGAGGAGGCGGAGGACCACCCGCAGCGGTCGCTGGTCACCCGCGTCATGACCGGACAGGCCGACGACGAACCGGACCTGTCCATGCGGGAGCTCAAAGCCGGGGACCGCTACCTGCTGTGTTCCGACGGCCTCAGTGACTTCGTCCGCCGCGACATCATCGAGGAGATCCTCACCGAGTCGCCGACCCCGGCGGCGGCCGCGGACCGGCTCATCGAGGTGGCCCTCAAGGCCAGCGCCCGCGACAACGTCACGGTCGTGGTCGCCGACGTCGTCGACCTGCAGCGGTCGGAGGCACCCAGCACCTCGCCGCAGATCGTCGGCGCGGCCTCGCTGCGCGACCGGGATGGCAAGCGCACCCGCGGCCTTCCGATCAGCCCGGCCGAGAAGGCCGCCAGCCTGACCCGTTCGATCCGGAAGTCCGACGGAGAGGACGACGATGACCGCCCGATGCTCGCCGACGAGCCGCGCTCCAAGCGGGTCGTCTGGGTGCGACGCGGGATCCTCGTCGCGGCCCTCCTCCTGATCTTTGCGGGCGGCGCCTACGGGGCGTGGGCCTGGACCCAGAACCAGTACTACGTCAAGGCGTCCGACGGGTACGTCGCCATCTGGCAGGGCGTCGGCCAGAACCTCGGACCACTCAGGTTGTCGCACGTCTACCAGGTCTCCGAGATCCCCGTCTCGCAGCTGCCCGCCTACGTCCAGGACGTCGTCAGCGCCGGCACGCCGCTGGGCAGCCTGGCCGATGCTACGACGCGGGTCGAGACGCTGCGGACCTCGGCCATGGACTGCCGTAATCAGGCGGCGCAAGGCGTCCCTTGCGGTCAGAACCCGGTCGTCGTCCCCACGCCCACGACCTCGGCCACGAGCAACGGGCCCACCGACACCGCAACGCTTCCTGGCCCAGCCGCCACCACCCTGCCGATTGCGCCGAACGTCTCGGTCACCACGAGGCTCACACCATGAGGACCACCGTCGAGACGATCACGCCGCGCACGCGTCGCGGTGTGGAGCTGCTGCTCACCGTCTTCGCGGTCGGCCTCACGTTGCTGGCCTGGGTCAGCGTCGACCTCGGCGTCCGGGAGACCGTTCCTGCTCAGCTGCTCACGATCGGCGGCGGCCTCCTCGCCCTGGCCCTGGCCTTCCACGTCGTCGTCCGCTGGCGCGCGGCCTATGCGGATCCGCTCATGCTGCCCATCGCCACGCTGCTCAACGGTTTTGGGCTGGTGATGATCCACCGGCTCGACCTCGCCGCCGGCCAGACCGGCATCGACAGCGACGCCGGCCGCCAGCTGATCTGGACCGCCCTCTCCGTGGTCGTTGCGGCCCTGGTCCTGGTCTTCCTGCGCGACCATCGGCTGCTCCGGCGATACACGTTTACCGCCATGGCCGTCGGTCTCGTCCTCCTCCTCCTTCCGCTGCTGCCCGGCATCGGCACGACGATCTACGGCTCCCGGATATGGATCCGCATCGGACCGCTCAGCTTCCAGCCCGGTGAGATCGCCAAGATCGCGCTGATCATCTTCTTCGCGGGGTATCTCGTGTCGGTCCGCGACGTGCTGTCCCTGGCCGGCCGGAAGGTCCTCGGCTTCACCTTCCCCAGAGGCCGTGACCTGGGACCCATCCTCATCGCCTGGCTGGTCAGCCTGGCCGTCCTCATCTTCGAGAAGGACCTGGGCTCCTCGCTGCTGTTCTTCGGCGTCTTCGTCGCGATGCTCTACGTCGCCACCGAACGAGTCAGCTGGATCGCGATCGGTCTGGTGCTCTTCGCGGCCGGCGCCTACCTCGCATACAAGATCTTCGACCACGTCCAGTCGCGCGTGGAGCTGTGGCTCGATCCCTTCTCGCAGGCGTCGCTGGAGCAGTCCGACCAGCTGGCCAAGGGGATCATGGGCATGGCCTCGGGCGGCCTGTTCGGCACCGGGCTCGGGCAAGGACGACCCTGGCTGGTCGCCTTCTCCAACAGCGACTTCATCTTCGCCAGCTTCGGCGAGGAGCTCGGCCTCTTCGGGGTGGCCGCCCTCCTGGCCCTGTATGCGGTCTTCGTCGAGCGCGGTCTGCGCACCGCTCTGGGGGTACGCGACGGGTTCGGCAAGCTGCTCGCCTTCGGTCTGGCATTCTCCGTCGGGTTGCAGGTGTTCGTCGTCATCGGGGGCGTCACCAAGGTCATCCCTCTCACCGGCCTCACGACGCCGTTCATGTCCCTCGGCGGGTCCTCGCTGCTGGCCAACTGGACGCTGATGGCGATCCTCCTCCGGATCTCCGACCAGGCCCGCCGGCCGGAGACCGAGGACACAACTGGCGAACCGGACCCGCAGGTCCAGGCGGGGGACAACCTCACCGAGGTGGTGGCCATGCCGTGAACGGTCCCCTGCGTCGTGTCTCAACCGTTGTCGCGCTGCTCTTCGCGGCGTTGTTCATCTCGGCCACGCTGATCCAGGTGATCTTCGCCCCGTCGATCAACGCCCGTCCGGACAACCGGCGGACGCTGCTCGACAACTACTCCCGTCAGCGCGGGGCGATCCTCGTCGGTGAGCAAGGCGTCGCGGTGTCGCAGCCGACGCCCAACGAGGAGATCAAGTACCTCCGGACCTACCCGCAGCCGCTCCCCTACAGCCATGTCACCGGCTATTTCTCGTACACCTATGGCGCCGGCGGCGGGCTCGAGGGCTCGGCCGACGACCTGCTCTCTGGCTCGTCCAGCCAGCTCTTCTACACGCGGGTGACCGACCTCCTCACCGGGAAGCAGCCGGTCGGCGCCACGATCCAGACGACGGTCAATGCTCGCGCCCAGGATGCCGCGGATAAGGGGCTGGGCAATCAGCGCGGCGCCGTGGTGGCGCTCGACCCCAAGACCGGGGCGATCCTCGCGATGATTTCGCATCCGCAGTACGACCCGAACCGGCTGTCGGCGCACGACCAGGCGTCCGTGGTGAAGGCGTGGAACGAGCTGAATGCCGATCCGAACCAGCCTCTCGTAAATCGGGCCATCGCCGGAAACCTCTACCCGCCGGGGTCGGTGTTCAAGATCGTCACCGCGTCCGCCGCCCTGGAGAACCAGGTCGTCGACCCCAACAGCAAGATCCCCGCGCCGGCGGTGATGGACCTCCCACAGACCACGGCCGGTCTGCCGAACTACGACCGCCAGCCCTGCGGCCCCAACGACGAGACGAACCTGCAACAAGCGCTCGAGATCTCGTGCAACACCGCCTTCGGATACCTCGGCATGCAGGTCGGCGCCCAGGGCTTGTCCAACCAGGCGGCCAAGTTCGGGTTCGGCACGACCATGCGGATCCCGACGCGCGTCGAGCCCAGCCGGTTCCCCACCGGAATCAACCAGGCGCAGACCGCTCAGTCGGCGATCGGGCAGTTCGACGTCCGGGTCACGCCGCTTCAGATCGCCATGGTCACCGCCGGCATCGCGAATGGCGGAGTCGTCATGCGGCCCTACCTCATCAACCAGGTGCTAAGCGCTGACCTGCAGACGATCGACCGCACCTCACCCGAGCGCCTCGGGACGGCGGTGTCCGCACAGACGGCGAGCACGCTGACGTCGATGCTCACCGCGGTGGTCGACCAGGGCACCGGAACGCCGGCCCGGATCAACGGCGTCCAGGTGGCCGGCAAGACCGGAACCGCAGAGCAGGGCAACGGCAAGCCGCCGCACGCGTGGTTCACGGCCTTCGCTCCGGCCAACGACCCGAAGGTCGCGGTGGCCGTCGTCGTCGAGGACGGCGGCAACGCCGGGAGCGAGGCGGCCGGGGGACGGCTCGCGGGTCCGATCGCCAAGGCCGTCATGGAAGCGGTTCTCAACCAATGAGACCTGCGCCGATACATCTTGGGCCAACAGATACGAACCAAGGAACACGGATCGATGAATCCTGAAGCGGGGACGACCCTCGGCAGCCGCTACACCCTGACCGACCGCATCGCGGCCGGAGGCATGGGTGACGTCTGGCGGGCCACGGACTCGGTGCTCGGCCGCGAGGTCGCCGTCAAGGTCATGCGGGCCACCGCCGCCGACGACCCGACGTTCGCCGAGCGGTTCCGCGACGAGGCGCGCCACAGCGCCGGGATGTCACACCAGAACATCGCCACGGTCTACGACTACGGCGAGGACGAGGGCACCGCATACTTGGTGATGGAGCTCGTGGACGGTGAGCCCCTCTCGCAGATGATCGCCCGCGGCCCGATGCCACCCGACCAGGTGCGCGGGATCGTCGGTCAGGCGGCGCTGGCCCTGGCCGCTGCCCACGCCGCCGGAGTCGTGCACCGGGACGTCAAGCCGGCCAACATCCTCGTCACGCCGGACGGCCGGGTGAAGCTCACCGACTTCGGCATCGCGCGGGCGGCGGACGGCGCATCGCACACGCGAACGGGGGAGGTGTTGGGGACGCCGCAATACCTCTCGCCCGAGCAGGCGCTCGGCAAGGGGGCGACCGGCTCCAGCGACCTCTACGCGCTCGGCATCATCACCCAGGAGATGCTGACCGGCCGCAAGCCGTTCGAGGCAGGGACACCGGTCGC
>JBKPQA010000095.1:0-3723 GCA_046733835.1 Actinomycetota bacterium | reverse complement strand
ATGACGAGCGCGGCCACCGACAGCCCGAACAGCGCGGTGACGAGCACGGCAAAGGGCAGGATCGGACTGCGGTAGACGACGAGGAGGATGACGAAGACGACGCCGAGGGCGACGAAGAGCAGGATCCCGTCGATCCCCTCGAAGGCGGTGATGAAGTCGGCGAAGAACCCGCCCGGGCCGGTGACATGCACGGCCATCCCGGCCGGTGTGAGCTGCGATGTGCCGGCCGCCCGCAGGGCCTGGGCAACCTCATACAGGGCTGATGTCCCCGCGATCGTGTCCTGGGCCTTGTCCGCAAGGAAAGCGACCGGGACGAGGACCGCCTGCTGGTCCTGACTGGGAATCGCGGCTTGGGGTGGCGCCTCGAGGAACTCGCCGACCGTGCGGGAACGGTCCTCCTCCAAGGTGAGGTTCGGGATGGAGGCGACGTATGCCTGCACCGCCTGCAGGTCGGCCGGGGTCAGTCCGCTCGTCTTCTCGACAACGACGAGGTAGGGCAGGGTCTGCGTGTCGGTGGTCTTCTGGACGAACTCGTTGACCGCGGTCGACTCGGCCGAAGCGGGCAGGAAGTTGGCGTTGTCGTTGGTCTGGACCTCGGAGAGCCGGCCGACCAACGGCCCACCCACGGCGCCGATGACGAACCAGGCAAGAACGGCGAGCAGCGCGACCCAGCGGACCCCTCGCCTCATGTGCACATCATGAGGGGTCCTTCGTCCGGCGTAGCCTCGGGGGATGCAGGTGATCCGTCTCGGGTTCGCTCCCGACTACGTCGACTACCAGCGGGCTTGGGACGTTCAGCGCGAACTGCACGCCAAGGTGGTGGCTGGTGAGGAGCCCGACACGACCCTCCTGCTCGAGCATGCGGCGGTCTACACGGCGGGCAAGCGCACCGAGCCGCACGAGCGCCCGCTCGACGGCACGCCGGTCATCGACGTCGACCGCGGCGGCAAGATCACGTGGCACGGGCCGGGTCAGATCGTCGGTTACCCGATCGTGCGGCTGCCGGAGCCCATCGACGTCGTGGCGCACGTGCGGCGGCTCGAGGACATGATGATGCGGGTCTGCGGCGACTTCGGGGTGTCGGCCACCCGGGTGGAGGGCGCCAGCGGGACCTGGGTGGCTGGTGACCCCGGTGAGCCGGACCGGAAGATCGGCGCCATCGGGATCCGGGTCAGCCAGGGCGTGACGATGCACGGGTTCGCGTTCAACTGCGACAACGACCTCGGCTGGGCCGACGTCATCATTCCGTGCGGCATCGTCGGAGCCGGCGTGACGTCGCTCTCCAACGAGCTGCGTCGTGACGTCACCGTGCACGAGGTCCTGCCGCACGTAGAGAAGCATCTGGCGGACATCCTCGGCTAAGGTGTACCATTTGGTACATGACCCTCCATGCCACTGCTGACATCGCCGCATCCCCCGAGACGGTGTTCAACCGCATCTCCGACGTCCGCCGCTGGCCGGACTGGCTGAGCACGATCACGTCCGTGACGCCCTTGGATCCCGGCGGCCCAGACGCGGTCGGGACCCGTTACGCCGTGGTTCAACCGGGGCTGCCGAAAGCCACGTGGCAGATCACCGACTGGCAGCCCGGGCGCAGCTTCACCTGGGAGTCGTCAGGCCCCGGTCTGCGCGCGACCGCCACCCACGTGGTCCAACCACAACCGGCTGGCAGCCGGGCGTCGCTCGGGATCCAGTGGGACGGTCCGTTGGCGTTCCTGGCCCGCGCGCTGTGGGGACGTCGTGGTCAGCAGTACGTCGAGACCGAAGCGGCTCTCCTCAAGGAGCGGTGCGAGGCGGCGTGAGCGCCGCTCGGGACGAGCTGCTCGCTCGGTGCGTCGCCTGGTTCGCCGAGCACGGCGTTGGTGACACCAGCCTCCGCACGCTGGCCACCCACGTCGGCACCAGCCACCGGATGCTTCTCTACCACTTCGGCTCTCGTGACGGCCTCCTCGCCGCAGTCGTCGAGTCGGTCGAGCAGGGCGAACGCGACCTCCTGCAGCGGTTGCTGAGCGAGGTCGACGACTCGTATGCGGCGGGGCTGGCCTTCTGGGACCGCGTCGCCGACGCCGCCGCCACCTTCGCTCCCCTTTACTTCGAGCTGTCCGGCCACGCCATGCAGGGCCAGCCGTGGGCGGCCGGCCTGCGGGCGTGGCTCACAACCGGGTGGACCGAGGCACTGACGGATCTCTGGATCCGGCTGGGCCGGCCGGCTGACGAGGCGGCCCAGCTGGCCCGCGTCAACCTCGCCGCCGTGCGGGGCCTGCTCTTCGACCTGGCCCTCACCGGCGACCGGGCCGCGGCGGACGAGGGTATGCGGGTGCTGGCCGTGGGCCTCGGCCTCCCCTCGCGCGACCCTGGACTCGCCTCCCGCTGATCGTGATCGAATTTCGTCGTTCCCACGGTCGAAGACGTCCACGATCGCGCCCGGCCGGCCCCGACCGAGGCCGCGCTGCGCGCTGACGTAGCCTGGAAGCGGCATACAACAACAAAGCTGGAGGCAGCACCCGTGACCATCGCTCCGGAGGGCCGGCGCCTGCTGCGCGTGGAGGCGCGCAACGCCGAGACCCCGATCGAGCGCAAGCCGTCGTGGATCCGTACGACGGCGAAGATGGGCCCCGAGTACACCCAGCTCCACGCGATGGTGAAGTCCGAAGGGCTGCACACCGTCTGCCAGGAAGCCGGCTGCCCGAACATCTTCGAGTGCTGGGAGGACCGCGAGGCCACCTTCCTCATCGGCGGCGAGCAGTGCACCCGGCGGTGTGACTTCTGCCAGATCGACACCGGCCGGCCGGCGCCCCTCGACCGCGACGAGCCGCGGCGCGTCGCCGAGAGCGTCCGCCAGATGGGTCTTCGCTACTCGACGATCACGGGAGTGGCCCGCGACGACCTCGTCGACGGCGGCGCGTGGCTCTACGCCGAGACCATCCGGCAGGTGCACACCCTCAACCCCGGCACCGGCGTCGAGATCCTCGTCCCCGACTTCAACGCCATCCCCAAGCTCGTGGGCCAGGTCATCGACGCCCGACCCGAGGTCTGGGCGCACAACGTCGAGACCGTCCCCCGAATCTTCAAGAGGATCCGACCGGCGTTCCGCTACGAGCGCTCCCTCGATGTCATCACCATGGGCCGGGACGCCGGCCTGGTGACCAAGTCCAACCTCATCCTCGGTATGGGCGAGGAGGACCACGAGATCGAGCGGGCCCTGCGTGACCTCCACGAAGCCGGCACCGACATCGTCACCATCACGCAGTACCTCCGTCCGAGCCCCCGCCACCACCCCGTCGACCGCTGGGTCAAGCCGGAGGAGTTCGTGCACTGGTCCGAGGTGGCCGACGACCTTGGGTTCAAGGGCGTCATGGCCGGACCGCTGGTGCGCTCCTCGTACAAAGCCGGCCGACTCTGGGCCACCGCGATGAACCGCTGGGGTCGCCCGATCCCCGAGCACCTGACGCACCTGGCCGCCGCGGCCGACTCCCCCGCCCGCCAGGAAGCGGCAGCGTTGGTGGCCCGCACCGCCGCCGCCGTATCCTGACCGGTATGGCCAAGGAACCGGCGAGGAAGCCACCCAAGAAGCCCGGCCGGTTCGCCCAGGTCAAGCAGGTCTTCGTCGCCGCCAAGGCCGTCGACCCCGCCATCGGCTGGTGGATGGCCCTGGCCGCGCTGGCCGTGCTTGTCGTCGCGGCGGTCCTGGGCATCGTCTTCAGCGCCCTGGTCTACGCCCTG
>JBKPQA010000094.1:0-7375 GCA_046733835.1 Actinomycetota bacterium | reverse complement strand
GGTCAGCGCCATGAACCAGGCCGTGCTGGCTCAACTGAACGACACCGAGCGGCTGCTGTGGCACGAGACCGAGCCGAGCGAGCTGGCGAAGCTGGACGAGGACGCCACCGCCGAACTGCACGACAGAATCCGGCGGGCTCGGAACAAGTACACGGGACAATACCGACGGCAGGCCAGCGCCCGAGTTGCCGAGACACGGGCGCGGGGCGCGGCCCGTGCGGGCCACACTCGAAATGCCGCCCGCGCCGAGGCCTTCGAGGAGGCCCTCTCACGAGTGAGCCGCCGGCTGTCGCAGCTATCGCGGCAGGCAGCCGCGGAGCTGCGCGGCGAACGAATTGCCGCTGCTAAGGCCAACCGTGGCGCCGGACCTGCCGGCGTTGCAGCTGGTGCCGAGGCGGGGTCAGCACCGCAGGACACGGGAGTGGCGCGACGCCACCGCAAGACAACAGGAGGTACCAAACGGGATGCCTCATCGCAGTCGGCTGGAGCCCGACGCCAAGCTCGTCGCGACTCCCGGTGAGAATTCCTCGATCGACCGACCGGGCCGACGGGCACGGACCCGCGACCCCGGAGCCCGCTGCTTGTCACTTAGCGCCCTTGGCACCTGAGCCCCCGCACACGCCGATTCTCCGCAGAACTGGCGCCAAGCCCGACCGCTGGATGCTCGCAGGATGCTTTCTTGGAGCTCTCCCCCGCAGGACGCGGAGTGTCGCCAGCTCCTCAACATGACGCAGAGCACTTATGGGCCGCCGTCACCGGCTATCGTCCGCACGGCGCTTGCAACTGACCATGACTCAGGAGGTTCGCGGTGTCCGACACCACTTGCCACATGTCGATCTCATTGGACGGCTTCGTCGCCGGGCCGGACCAGAGCCGCGAGGACCCCTTGGGCAAGCGGGGCCAGGAGCTGCACGGATGGCACATCGGCGACCCGCGGGCGAACGAAGCGGACAAAGTCGCGAACGAGTGGCTCATGCGCCCGCGGGGTGCGTACGTGATGGGGCGGAACATGTTCGGCCCCATCCGTGGGGACTGGGATGAGGACTGGTCAGGCTGGTGGGGCCCCGAACCGCCGTACCACGCGCCGGTTTTCGTGCTGACCCACCACCCCCACGACCCTCTAGAGATGCAGGGCGGGACGACCTTCCACTTCGTCACCGAGGGCTTCGACACGGCCTACGCCGCGGCGTGCGAGGCTGCCGGAAACAAGGGCGTGGACATCGCGGGCGGTGCGTCTACCGTCCGGCAGGCGCTGATCGCCGGCGTGATCGATGAGCTCACCCTTGACATTGCCCCCGTCCTGCTCGGTTCCGGCGAGCGCATCTTCGACGGGGTCGAGACCTTCGACTTCGAACCCGTCGAGGTGCTTCACTCACCACTCACCACGCACATCCGCTACCGCCGCGTCTCCTGATTGGGGGGCACCCCCGTTCGGCGCTGCTTCATGTGGCAGTCCGCCCGCGTCGGGCGCAGCGCTCAGATGGGCTCCCGAGCCATTTCGACCGGCTCCCTTTGCAATGGGCGGAACTTGGCAGCGACGATGAAGAGTGACAAGGCCGAATCGAAGCCGGCTGAGGCGTGGCCTGCTGGCTGTCGTGCTGCTCGGGGCGGCGGTGGTTGCAATGCTGTGGGCGCTGCAGCGTCAGCTGATCTACTTCCCCGACCCAAACCAGATACCCCCAGCCGGGCAGCTCATCACCGGTGCTAGTGACGTCACGCTGCGCACCGCCGACGGACTCGAGCTGGGCGCCTGGTTCGTCCCGGCGACCGGCCAGGTGGACACCCGTCTGGCGGTCCTGGTCGCGCCTGGCAACGGTGGCAACCGGGCGGGCCGGGCCGGGTTCGCTGGAGAGCTGAGCCATCGGGGACTCGCGGTACTGCTCATGGACTATCGGGGCTACGGCGGCAACCCTGGTAGCCCCACCGAGGACGGCCTGGCCGCCGATGCCGACGCCGCCGTCGCGGCTCTAACGGACCTCGGGTACCCGCTGCAACGGACCATCTACTTCGGTGAGTCCTTGGGCTCTGGCGTGATTGCCGGCCTCCAGGTCCGGCACCCGCCGGCGGGAGTCGTGCTGCGCTCGCCCTTCACCGAGCTCGCCGACGTGGCTGCTTATCACTATCCCTGGCTGCCGATCCGCGTGCTGCTGCGCGACCGATTCCCCGTGATCGAGCACCTCGCCAGCAGTCACGTGCCGATCACGGTCATCTACGGCGACCGCGACTCAGTGGTCCCGCCATCGCTCAGCGCCCGCGTCGCGGACCAGGCGCCTACTCTGGTCGAGCGGGTAGTGATCCAGGGCGCCGACCATAACGACCCCGTCATGTTCGGCCCCCGAGTGGCCGAGGCGGTCGCGCGGCTGGCCCAAAGGGTGGCCTGAAAGAGCCGGACGGCGAGTCGCCGAACGCCCCGTGGCGATGCGTCAGACCGCCCTCTTCTCCGTCAATCGGCGCCGCGACGTCGACCTGTCCGCGACGCTTGTCGCCGGAGCCGGTCGGCGCCATCGTGGCGACGTGTCAATGATCCAGCCGGAGCTGTGGGTTGACCGGGGCGCTCTCGCGGTCGACTTCTATGGTCAAGCGTTCGGCGCCCGGGTAAGTCACCTAGTCGGTAAAGGCGACGACATCGTGGCGCAGCTAGACGTCGACGGCGCCATCTTCTGGGTAGTAGGCGTGGGCGACAGCACGGAGCGGATGGTCCCCCGCCACATCAACGGAGCCACTGCTCGATTTCTTCTGGTGGTCGAAGACCCAGACGCCATCCACCTCCAAGCTGTGACGGCTGGCGCGGCAGCCAAATCAGCCGTCCAGGAGGAACACGGTTGGCGCGTGGGCCGGGTAATCGATCCGTTGGGGCACGAGTGGGAGATCGGTCGACCCGCTGAGGCCTGACCTCCAATTCCGACACAGGCCCTGCCGCAGGGTGGTCTCCCCGATGAAGACTGTCCCCGATGGGTTCGCGGGAGCCGCAGAACGAGGACTGGCCACCACACCTTCCGGTGGGTGCGTTGCGTGTCGTGCTGTGGAGCGCCCGCTACGAGGAGACGGTCAGCTTCTACCGGGACACCATTGGGTTGCCGGTCCTGGAAACCTTCCACGAGAGCTATGGCTTGGACGGGACGATCCTTGGCTTGCCCGGCGGGCAGGTTCACCTGGAGATCGTCCGTTTGAAAGATGCGCCGCCGTCGGCACCGGCACTCGATCAGCTGGTGTTCTACTTGCCCGACGTGGCCGCGCAGGAGCGCATCACCGCACGACTCGCCACCGCGGGCGTCCACCCCGTAGCGCAGATCGCCTACTGGGAGGACAACGGGGGCGTCACGTACCGGGATCCGGACGGGCGAGAAGTGGTGTTCGCCTCCTGGATCTATCAAGGTCCTAGACCGGATACGCACTGAGGCAGCAAGACACCACACTCATTTCCACGCCTGTATCAGACCCGGACCACCTCGATCCCCGCCTCGGACTCGAGGGCCCGGGCGTCCGATGCGCTCATCCCCTCGTCGGTGACGAGGACGTCGATGACGTCGAGGTCGGCATACCGGAAGACAGCGTCCCGGCCGAACTTCGTGTGGTCGGCGAGCAGCACAGTGAGGCGCGCCGCGTTGACCATCGCGCTCTTGATCGCCGCCTCGGCAGAGTCTGGGGTGCTGAGACCGTGTTCCAGGGAGAACGCGTTGGCACCGACGAAGGCGACGTCGGCCTGCACCTCGGTGAGGTTGCGCAGGGCCCAGGAGTCGACCGTGGCCATCGTGGCCGAGCGAATCCGACCGCCGAGGAGGTGGATGGTCAGCTGCGGATGCGCCATGAGCGCCAAGGCGATCGGCAACGCATTGGTGATTGCGACCAACGACGACCCAGGCGGCAGGTTCGTGGCGAGCGCCTGCGTGGTCGTGCCGGAGTCAAGGAGGATCGCTCCGCAAGGAGGCAGGAACTCCGTTGCGGCGGCGGCGATCCGCTGCTTCTCCTCGACCATGCTCGTCCGGGCGCCGATGGCCGGTTCGTACGACAGCGACTCCACCGGAACCGCGCCTCCGTGGACGCGCCGCAACAACCCATGGGCCTCGAGGGTCAACAGGTCCTTGCGGATCGTCTCGTGAGTGACCCCGAGCTCCTCCGCCATCTTGACCGCCCGCAGCTGACCTCGGCTGCGAAGAGTGCCGAGGATGGCGGACTGCCGGGAGCTGGCCGGCTGTAGGTCCCGCCCGTCGGTGTGGTCGTGTCTCATGGATGGACCAGCACCTTGATGTGCTCGCCGCTGGTGGATGCGGCGAACGCCTGCTCGGCCTGTTCCAGCGGGAACTGTCCGGTGACGAAGTCCTCCGGGCGGACCAGACCGGAGCGGATGATCTCCATGGCTGTGGCGTAGTCCTGCGGGACGTACGTCGCGCTGCCCTGCAGGCGGATCTGCTGGTCCTGCAGGATCCGCATCGGGATCTCGAAGTCGGCCGACGGGACGCCGACGATCACGACAATGCCGCCCTTGAGGGCCATCTCGACTGCCGCGAGAGTCGTGGACTTGACTGCGACACAGTCAAATACCACGTCGGCGCTCTCGCCCAGCGCCGCGCGGACCTGTGCCGCGACGTCCGGGGCGGTCGCGTCGACGACGCGGTCCGCGCCGAGCCGGAGCGCGGTGTCGCGCTTGGCGGGCAGCGGGTCGGTGACGACGACCCGCTTCGCCCCGGACCAGCGGGCGACCGCGAGCATCAGGAGGCCGATCGTGCCCGCGCCCAGGATCGCGACCGCCTTTCCCTCGAGCGGCCCGGCGATCCGGCCGGCGTGGACCGGCGTCGACAGCGGCTCGATGAGGGCGGCGGCCAGGTCGTCGATGTCGTCCGGGATGACGTGCAGCCGGTCGGCGCGAATTACGAACCGGTCGGCCATCCCACCCTGCGGATAGCCGCAGCCGAAGAACTGGAGGTTCTCGCAAAGGTTCTCGTTTCCCGTACGGCACTGCTTGCACTCCCAGCAGGGCAGGGTCGGCTCGACGACCACGCGATCACCAGCCGCGACCGTCGTGACGCTCGGCCCGAGTTCCTCGACCACACCGGTGGCCTCGTGCCCGGGCAGGTAAGGGATCGGGATGAACGGGTGCCGGCCGTGGAAGGCATGGGTGTCGGACCCGCATACACCGATGTAGGTGCTGCGGACCAGAACCTCGCCGTCCGCTGGGGACGGGACGGGCTCATCGCGCAACTCCATGGTCTCGACGGCGCTCACGACGATGCGGCGGTTGGTGGTCATGAGGTGGACCTTTCGGTTCGGCGTATGGGCAGCCGGTCGACGGTGACGCCGTCGGAGGCATCTGGCGAGTCGGGTAGTGGTGGGGCAACGGTCGTGGCGGCGAGGCAGGCGGCTCGGCTCCAGCGGATGGCCCGCGCCATCCGGTCGGCGGGTGGGCCGGCGTGTGCCAGCCAGCCGGACAGGAGCGCGTCCCCGGCGCCGGCCGTGTTCACGGGCGTCAGGGCCCGTCCGTGGCCGTGGACCACGACGTCACCGTCCGTGAACAAGGCACCGTCACCGCCGAGGCTGACTAGCAGCGACGTCCCGCGCTCGCGGGCCATCTCCGCCGTGACCGCGGCCAGGTCCTCGACCGTCGTGGCAGTCGCTGCAGTCGGGTCGACCTCGGCCAACTCCAGGCGGTTCGGGGCCAACAGGTCGGCGCCCGCCTCGATCGCCGCCGTGAGCGCTGCGCCTGAGGCGTCGACGGCGCACCGCGCGCCGCGTGCCTGCGCCAGCGTGACGAAGGCGCCAACTGCGGACGGGTCGAGCCCCGGTGGCAGCGACCCGCATACCGCCAGCCAGGCTTCTTCACCGGCTGCCGACCCACCCAGGGCGGCGGCTACCTCCGCGGTGAGACTCTCGAGGTCCACGTCGGACAACCGGCCGCCCGGACCGTTGATCTTGGCGGTATGCCCGTCGCTGGCGGCGATCGTCGTGTTGACCCGCGTGACGGCCTGCTGAGCGACGATCCGGTGCTGCACGCCGTCCAGGACCAAGAGCTCGGCCAAATGGTGGCCCGTGGATCCACCGAGGGGCACCACGGCGACGGTCTCGATCCCGTTGGTATGCAGCGCGCGCGAGACGTTGACGCCCTTGCCGCTCGCTTCCAAAGTCGCGGTGCTGGCGCGGTGGACGTCGACCTCCCCCACGGACGACTCCCTGATCGTGTAGGTGAGGTCCAGAGCGGGGTTCAACGTGAGGGTCAGGATCATGACGGTCGACCGATCACACTGCAGAGCCGCGCCACGACGTCGGCGACGGCGTCGCGGGCGGGCCGGACGTACTTGCGGGGGTCCACCATCGCGGGATCGGCATTAAGGGCCCCGCGGACCGCAGAGGTCCAGGCGACGTTGAGAATCGTGCCGATGTTGATTTTCACCATCCCGGCCTGCACCGCCTCCACGAGGGCCGCGTCGGGGACCCCCGAGGAACCGTGCAGTACGAGTGGGACTGATAGTGCGCCGGCCAGCTGGCGGATGAGGTCGAGGTCCAAGGCGGCGGTGCGCTCGACCATCGCGTGCGAGCTGCCGACCGCCACGGCCAGTGCGTCGACCTCCGTCGCCGCCACGAACTCCGCGGCCTCGCGCGGGTCCGTGCGCACGCCGGGCGCATGGGCTCCGTCCTTGCCGCCCACCTTGCCGAGCTCGGCCTCGAGGAACATGCCGCGGGCGCGGGCCCACCGTGCGGCGTCGCGTGTGGCGGCGACGTTCGCGTCATAGTCCAGGTGCGAGGCATCGAACATGGCCGAGCTGATGCCCAGCCGCTCCGCTTGACGCAGGAGGGCCGGGTCCTCGACGTGGTCGACGTGCACGGACAGCTCCACCGCGGCTTGCCGCGCCACAGCCACCGCGGCCACGGCGATCGGCTCAAGACGGCCGCCGTGGAACTTCACCGCATTCTCGCTGATCTGCAGGATCGCCGGGCAGCCCGCGCGTTCGGCGCCGGTGGCGATGGCCTCGGCGTGCTCGAGGGTGATGACGTTGAACGCCGGTAGCCCGACGCTAGTGGCGCGAGCCCGGTCAAGAAGGACGGCGGTAGTGGCAAGGGTCATGACGAACCATCCGTGCTGCGCTGAAGCTCTCGGACGGAGTCACCACTGGCACCGTTCGGGATGTCCTCGTAGGAGGCGTACGTCCCGTGCGCCAGTCCGGCCAGGAACGCGGCTCCGCGCGCCCCCGCCTCAGTCGTCGAGGCCCGCCGCAACGGTCCGAACGCCTCAGCCTTGGCGGCCATGAGGGCGGCGCTGTTGGTCCAGCCACCAGCAACGACGAGCTCGCGCCGCGGACCAACGGCCGCATCGAGGGTCTCCTCGAGCGCTCGGGCCTGCTGAGTGACCGTGCGGGTGGCCGCTCGCCACACCGCGCCAGGG
>JBKPQA010000093.1:0-4526 GCA_046733835.1 Actinomycetota bacterium | reverse complement strand
ATCGGTTCGACCGCCCGGCTCAGGCCGACGGGACCAGCGTCAGGAGGGTGGCCTCCGGCCGGCACGCGAATCGCACCGGTGCGAACGGAGAGGTCCCCAGCCCGGCGGACACCTCGAGCCACGCGGCATCATCCGGGGCCGGCGATCCCGCGGAACGGCCGGCTCCAGGCCACCACCGCGACAACCCCTTGGCCCGACCCCGGTCGAGGTCGCAGTTGGTGACCAGCGCCCCAAAGCCGGGCAGGCACAGCTGTCCGCCGTGGGTATGACCGGCGATGAGCAACTGGGCGCCGTCCCCGCTCATGGCGTCCAAGACCCGCTGGTACGGCGCGTGGCTGACTCCAACCGAAAGCGTTGCTTCCGGCGAGAAGGGCCCAGTCACCAGCCCGTAACGGTCGTACTTCAGATGCGGGTCGTCCACTCCGACAAACTCAAAGGACGAGCCTCCGAGGTCGAGCGTCGCGCGGGTGTTGGTGAGGTCGGTCCAGCCGAGGTCGAGCATGCCCTTGACCAGGTCCTCGGTCGGGAGGCGGCGGGACTTCGCGGTGGTCACCGGTCTCGGGGGCAGGAGATAGAGGGCGGGGTTCTTGAACATCGGGACGAAGTAGTCGTTGGACCCGAGCACGAAGACGCCGGGAACGCCCTCGAAGCCCGAGAACGCTTCGAGGACCACGGGGATCGCCTCGGGGTGGGAGATGTTGTCGCCGGTGTTGACGACGAGGTCCGGTCGCAGGTCGGCTAGCTCGGCGACCCAGGCGGCCTTCCGGCGCTGACCCGGCATGAGGTGGAGGTCGGTGACGTGCAGGACCGTCAAGGACCGGTGACCCGGCGGCAGCACCGGCACCGTGAACCGCCGCAGCACATAGGCGTTTCGTTCCACGAGCGACGCGTAGCCGACCCCCAGCGCACCCGCAGCACCGACGACGGACCCGGCGCGGAGGGCGGGATGCATACGTCGATCCTTGCACGGCTGACACACTCGCCCTCATGAGCCGCCTCAAGGACGCCCTGCGCTCCGACCTCACCGACGCGATCCGCAGCCGCGACCAGGTGCGGGCCGGGACGCTTCGAATGGTGCTCACCTCGGTCACCAACGAGGAGGTGTCCGGTGCGCAGGCCCGGGAGCTGACGGACGACGAGGTGATCAAGGTCCTCACCAAGGAAGCCAAGAAGCGGCGCGAGGCCTCTACCGCATTCACCGATGCCGGGCGCGACGAGCTGGCCGCCAAGGAGGACGCTGAGCTGGCGGTGGTCGAGGCGTACCTGCCCGCGCAGCTCGACGATGACGAGCTCGAGGCGCTCGTCGCGGACGCGGTGAAGGAGACCGGAGCGACGGGTATGCGTGAGATGGGCTCGGTGATGAAGGCCGTCCAGCCGCGGGTGGCCGGACGTGCCGACGGCGGCCGGGTGGCCGCCGTCGTCAGGAAAGTGCTGGCGGGAAGCTAACCGCCTCCGCCACCTCCGCCGCCTCCGCCGCCTCCGCCGCCCCCGCCATTCCCGTTGCCGTTGTTGCCGGGCGGCGCGGGTGCCGGCTGCGGCTGCGGCTGCGGCTGCGGCTGCGGCTGCGCCGGGCCCGCGGAGATCAGGAGAGTGATGGTATCGCCGCGGTTCGCCGTTCCTGTCTTGTCGGTGTAGGCCACGACACCGGCCCGATAGTTCGAGTTGACCCGCCGTCCGACGTTCACGTTGAAGCCCAGGGACTGGAGGTACTGCGTCGCAGCGGCGATCGACTGGCCCGACACGGATGCGAAGTCGACCTTGTCGCCGTTCGAAACTTTGTCGGACGGCGGCGGGAAGCCGACGTTCGGCTGACCGGCCAGTGCGGCGTCCATGATCGCCTTCCAGGTCGGCGCGGCGACGCTCGCTCCGAACACGACCTTGTACGGGCCGCCTGGTAGGTCGACGTTGTCGAGGGCCTGCTTGTTGTCGAGCGGGGTGCCGACCCACACCGCCGTGGTCAGCTGAGGCGTGTATCCGACGAACCAGGTCTCGTTGTTCTTGTCCGATGTCCCGGTCTTACCCGCGGCGATCCGGCCACCGTCGAGAGCGCTCTTGGCGCCCGTGCCGCCCGGACTGAGCACCGCCGTCATGATGCTCGCGACCCCGTGCGCGACTTCAGGGTCGACTACCTGCTGGCAGTTCTTCGCGCCCGGCTTGTCGAACGGCAGATCCTTGCCGTCCGGTCCGACGATGCTCTGCACCGGCATCGGCGTGCAGTGAACCCCATTGGCACCCAAGGAGCCGTAGGCACTCGCGACGGTCATCGGTGAGACCTCTTGCGCCCCGAGGATGATCCCGGCCGGACCGTTCCTGGAGATCGGGTTGCCGTCGGCCCGGTGGAGCCCCATTCGGGTCTCCGTGTCCTGGATGGCGCAAACGCCGATCTGGCCGGCCAGCGCGACGAACGCCGTGTTGATAGAGCGCGCTGTCGCCTGGGTGATGGTCATCTGCCCGCCGGCCGTCTCGTCGTTGCGGACGGTCCACGCGGGCGCGCCCTTCGGGACGCCGCAGGCATCGCCGTTGAAGTCGGCGTTGCTGTAGCTGGCCGCCTGATTGGGCCCGGCCTGCTTGGCGTTGACCGTCGTGTTAATCGGCAGGCCGTGCTCGAGGGCGGTGACCAGGGAGAAGGCCTTCTCCGTCGACCCGAACTGGAAGCCTCCGGAGCCGCCGTACTTGGTGTCCGCCGCCCAGTTGACGACGGTCTCGCCGAAGTTCTTCGAGTTGATGACGTAGTTCGTGTTCTGAGCGATGCTCTTGACCGCACCGTTGTTGGGGTCGATGGTGACCGCTGCCGCTCCGATGTTGCGAGCGTTTCCCTTGGGCACATGGGCGAGGACCTCGTCGCGGGAGCGCTTGGCAAGGTCCGGATCTAGCGTGGTGTGGATGGTCAGGCCGCCGCCGAAGATCTTGGCCTTGCGCTCGTCGACCGTCTTGCCCAGGGCCTGCTCCAGCGACGGGTCGACCTCGAGCCACTTGATCACGTAGTCGCAGAAGTACGCGTACAGGTCGCCGGATGCCTGACACGCCGTCGGCGCCTGGGTGACGTGGAGCATCTGGTCGAGGGTGACCGCCTTGGCGTCCGTCATCTCCTTGTCCGTGATGAGGCCGAGCTCGTACATCCGGTCGAGGACGACGTTGCGCCGCGCGACAGCGCGATCGGGATTGTGGACCGGGTCCGTGGTGCCGGGGTTCTGCGCCAGGCCGGCAATGAGGGCCGCCTCCGGAAGGCTCAGGTCCTTGGCGTCCTTGTTGAAGTAGTGCTTGGCCGCTGCCTGGACCCCGTAGGCCTGATCGCCGTAGTACACGATGTTGAGGTAGCCCTGAAGGATCTGGTCCTTCGTCTGCTCCTTCTCCAGTTGGATCGAGTACTTCAGTTCCTGGAGCTTCCGGGTGATGCCGGCGAGGCCCTTCTGGGTGACCGCGGCCTGCGCGGCCTGCGTGTCGCCGGCCTTCAGGGCGGTGTCGAGGAGGGTCAGCTTCACGTACTGCTGGGTCAGCGTCGAACCACCAGAGGTGTTGACGGCGCCGGCGGCATTGGAGACCAGGGCCCGGACGACGCCTCGCACGTCGACTCCGCCGTGCTCGTAGAACCGGCTGTCTTCGATGGCGATCTGCGCCTTTTGCATCACCGGCGCCACCTGGTCGAGGGGCACGATGATCCGGTTCTCGTCGTGCGGTGTCGCGATGACGTTGCCCTTGGCGTCGAGGATCTTCGACTGCTGGGAAAGGGTGGCCGCGGTGAACTCCGTGGGCAGCGCGTCGAACATGTCCACGCCGGTGCGGGTGATTGCTCCCGCCGCGCCGACGGTCGGCATGACCAGCCCGGCACCCAAGAGACCCATGATGACCGCCGCGCCCACGAACGCACCGAGAAGAGGGATGATGCTCGCGATATTGGTCGTGCGGCCCGCCTTCACGGGTCCAAGGCTAACCCGACGAACGACCCGGTTCGGGCATCGTCACCCTGCTGAGACGGTATGCCGCAAGCACCCCCTGTTGATCCCAACGGGTCACCACTAGGCCCTCTGGACTAGTCCCAACGGCGTCGACAAACCATCCGCGCGGGCGATAGTCGCATACCGCAGCCCTTTCTAGTGTCTTTTCAGGCACATCCGAACCTATCCGGACGGTGCTGGAACGTCACAGGGGTAGTGGAGAAGCGGGAACGAACGTGACCATCATCGAAAGCAGGCCGGCGGGCGGGATCCCCGCCAGTCGTGCGCGCGCAGCTGGGGGGCTGCAGACCGACTGGGCCGGGCAGGGGCGATGCGTGAGCAACGATCCCGACGCCCTCTTCGTCCGCGGAGCCGCGCAGCAGAACGCCAAGGTCGTATGCCAGAAGTGCCCGGTCATCGCCGAGTGCCTCGCCGACGCGCTCGACAACCGGACCGAGTTCGGTGTCTGGGGCGGCATGACCGAGCGCGAGCGCCGCGCCATGCTGCGCCGCCACCCCAACGTGGCTTCGTGGTGGAACCTGTTCCACACGGCGCGCCTCGTCCAGGCACAGGTCTCGACCGCGTCTTAGC
>JBKPQA010000092.1:0-5087 GCA_046733835.1 Actinomycetota bacterium | reverse complement strand
CCAGAAGAGTCCTTGCCAGCCCGTCAGGTCCACCAGGAGGCCACCTACCAGCGGGCCGGCGGCGGCGCCGACGGCGGCAGCGGCGCCCCAGAGCGAGACGGCGCGAAGCTGAGCTTCCCCCGAGTTCGCGACGGAGAGCAGGCTCAGACCACAGGCGAGGATCGTGGCCCCTGCGGCGCCTTGGATCATCCGACCGGCGATCACCATCCCGCCGCTGGAGGACAGGGCGATGAGAACACAGGACGCAACGAAGAGCAGCAGCCCCAGCTGGAAGATCCGCTTGCGGCCGAAGACGTCGCCCAATGATCCTGACGTCACGATGACCGCAGCGCCGACAAGCGAGTAGCCGGTGACCGCCCACTGCAGGGTGTCGACCGACATGCCGGTGTCTTCGCTGATGGCCGGCAGCAGGATGCTGACCGCAGAGGTGTTGGCGTTGACGACCAGGGTCGAGAGACATGTGGCGGCAAGCACGCCCCCCGTGCGAGTGGTCCCCGTTGTCGTCATGAAGCCAGCGCAGCCGCATACCGTTGGAGGAACAAGGCTTCCACCAGCCCGATGTTGGCGATCTCGCTCGGGTCCACGCTCTCGTTGGGAGCGTGGATCAGGCACTGTGGTTCCTCCACGCCGAGGAGCATGATCTCAGCCTTCGGGAAGGTGTCGGCGAAGACGTTGCACAGCGGGATGGATCCGCCCTGGCCCTGGAGCATCGGCTCGCGGCCGTACGCGTCGCGCATGGCACTCGTCATCGTGTCGTAGCCCGGTCCGGACAGCGTTCCGACGAAGGGCTCCCCGTCAGCCTCCCTGTCGAACTCCACCTGGACGTTCCAAGGGGCCGCGGACGCCAGATGGTCGATCAAGGCGTCCTGGGCCTTTTTGGCGCTCATCCCAGGAGGCACGCGCAGGTTGATCCGAGCCCGGGCCTCCGGCTGGATCGCGGCTGACGACCCCACGACGGGGGGACAGTCGATCCCGAGCACCGTCACGGTGGGTCGGGCCCACACCATGTCAGCGACGGACTCCCCCAGCAGTTCGACACCGTCGAGGACGTTGGCGTCCTTTCGGAACTGCTCAGCCGGGTATGCCGCGCCGTGCCACTTCTGCGCGGCGTCGAGTCCCTTCACCGTGGTGTTTCCCTGCTCGTCACGCAACGTGGCCAGCATGGCGATGAGCGCGGCCAGTGCGTCGGGCGCGGCGCCGCCGAACATCCCCGAGTGCATCGGGCTCGACAGCGTCCGAACGGTCACCCAGACGTTCGCGAGACCACGCAGACTGGTGGTCAGCCCCGGAACGCCCACCGCGAAGTTGCCAGCATCACAGACCAGGATCGCGTCAGCCGCCAGCAGGTCGGCGTGCTCCGGCACGAACGCCTCCAGGCCACCCGTGCCCTGTTCCTCGGAGCCCTCACCGACGATCTTCACGGTGACCGGCAGGTCGTCGCCCAAGGCACGCAACGCCGTCAGGTGTGCCGCGATGTTCCCCTTGCAGTCGGCGGCACCGCGGCCGTACCACCGACCGTTCCGCTCGGTCAGCTCCCAAACGGGCGTCTCCCAGGCGGCGTCGTCCAGAGGGGGCTGAACGTCGTGGTGGAAGTACAGCAGGACGGTCGGCGAGCCGGCCGGCCCTGGTTTGTACCCGCATACCGCCTGGCTGCCGTCCGGCGTCTCGTGCCCCTGGACGTCCTGGAGTCCGACCTCGGTGAAGGCTTCGACCAGGTAGTCGACCATGCGCTGGCACTCCTCGGGCGGGAACTGCTTCGCGTCATGGACGGACTTGAACGCGACCATCCGTCGCAGGTCGGCCTGGGCCCGCGGCATGAGGTCCGCAACGGTTGCCCGCAGGGTGTCGATGGCGGCAAGCGCCATCACGTAGTCACCAGGGCGTCGAAGTTCTGGCTGTCGACCCACTTCTGCAGGTCGGGGACCTTCTCCGGGCAGTAGGTCTTGACGACCGCCAGCAGACCGGCCGCCACCTTGCGGTCGGCGACGACCGCCCGACGGTAGAACTCGCCGCCCACGGAGAGGTTGAACTTGGCGATGCCCAACGCCACACCGTTCTCGACGGAGGCGCAGACGGCGCCGCCGTCGGTGCCGAACACCCTGGCAACCTCAGTCGTGTCCTTGGGGGTCGGCAGTCCGGCCTGACTGAGGGTCGCCGACAGCTGCTGCGCCTTGGCCAGCGCCTCGTCGTTCGACTTGTTGTAGTTGTAGCTGACGAGCATGACGACTAGCAGGACGCCGAGGACGGCGGCCACGCTCACGTAGAGAGCTCGATGGCTCATGACGCCTCCTCCCCGGATGTCGACGATGTTGCCGAGGGTGCGACATGCCAGCTCGGTTTGCGCAGCCGAACCAGGAGGAACGGCACGACGAGACCCAGCAGGAGAATCCCGCCGCCGACGATGGCGACGAAGACGACCGGGCTGCCGTCACCGAACTGCGAGGGCGGCACGAAGCTGATGAGGATCGCGGCCAGCGACGAGATGAACCCCATCAGGCACAGCAGGTTCAGGGCAGGGGCGCGGTAGCCGCGCGGATGGTCGGGCTGCCGCTTGCGAAGGTTCATCGCCGCCCTGAACAGCCAGAGGTACATGAGCAGATACACGGAGGTCGTGATCGTCATGAACATCCAGTAGGCGTCCGAGACCGCGGGCACGAAGGCGAAGAGCAGCGCGAGGATCGTGGTGACGACCCCCTGGGCCGCGAGGATGTTGATCTGGACACCGTTGGGGTTGGTCCTCTGGAACCACGGCGGCAGGTAGCCGCCCTCCTGCGAGACGAGCAGGAGGCTCCGAGATGGGCCGGACAGCCACGTCATGAACCCGGCCAGGGACGCGGTCACGATGGCGAGCCCGACGATGGGGGTCAGGAACTGGATCCCGAAGTGGGCGAAGACGGCCTCGAACGCCTGCATCACCCCGGCCGTGAGGCTGAGCTCCTCAGCCGGGATGAACCAGCTGATGACCAGCGGCGGGAGGATCAGGATCAGGAGCACGAGGATCATCGCCACGAACATGGCCTTCGGGAACTCTCTGCTCGGCTCCTTCAGCTCGTTGACGTGGACCGCGTTCATCTCCATGCCGGAGTACGCGCCGAAGTTGCTGACGATGAGCACGATGCTCGCGATGCCGGTCCATTCCGGAAGCAGGTTGTCCGCCGTCATGGGGGCCGCCGTGGGGTTGCCCTGCGCGAGGAAGATGATGCCCAGGATGACGAGCAGTGCACCGGGGATGAGCGTTCCTATGAGGACGCCGCTGGAGGCCAGCTTGGCGATGATCCCGATGCCACCCCGGAGCGCCAGGAGCGTGCCGAGCCAGTAGACGGAGATGATCACCACGGCCGTCCAGACTCCGCTGGCCGCCCACGCAGGGTGGATCACGTAGGCGAGCGTGCTGGCCACGAAGGACAGGAGGGTGGGGTAGTAGAAGATCGTCATCGCGTACTGGTGCCAGGCCGCCACGAAGCCCATGTTCGGCGACATGCCCTCAGTGACCCATCGGAAGACACCGCCCGACCACCCGGAAGCGAGCTCCGCCGATACCAGTGCCGTGGGGATGAGGAAGATGATCGCTGGCAGCACATAGAGGAACACGCAGGCCAGCCCGTAGACGGCCATCGTGGGCGCCGGTCGCAAGCTGGCCACTGAGGACACCGTCATCAGCGCCAGCGCGGACCAGGTGACGTACGTCCGGGCGCTGGCTTTCCGCGAAGCGGCGGCGGGCACCGCTCCATCGGCTGTGGCGTCTGCGGATGACATCCGGGCTCCTTCGACGATTCGAAACACCTCGCGCGCCGAGCCGGTCCCATGCGGGCTCGGGGGGCGAGCTGGCTGCCTCTGACAGAGCTGCGCTGCATTTAACCGTGACACCGGGGCGACGGGCGCCACTCACCCGTTGGGAATGAGATGGCGTACGCCCGGCGCCACCCGTCGGCCAGCGGGTGCGGCTGGCCGCTGGTGCGTCAAACGCGGTCTGCGCGGTGCTGCTCTTGTGGTACGCCTGAGCAATGGTCGCCAACGTGGTCCACGAGAGTCGCGCGGAAAAGGTGGAACGAGGACGAGCGGCGCGGAAGTCCGTTCCCCTGGCCATGTTGGCGGCTCTTCACGCGACCGCAAACGAGGACCCAATCACACTCCTGGAGAAGCAGGCCGTCGGGCGCGTTCCGGAGCTGGTCCCGGTGCGGTACGGACGGATGCTCGTTTCTCCGTTCACCTTCTACCGTGGCGCGGCGCTGCTCATGGCCGCGGACCTCGCCCGGGTGCCGCGTTCCGGACTGACCGCTCAGCTGTGCGGCGACGCGCACCTGAGCAACTTCGGACTGTTCGCCTCGCCCGAGCGGAGGCTGGTCTTCGACATCAACGACTTCGACGAGACCAACCCGGGGCCCTTCGAATGGGACGTCAAGAGGTTGGCCGCCAGCCTGGAGATCGCCGGGCGAGACAACGGGTACAGCGCCAAGCAACGTCGGCAGACGGTCACCGCGACCGCGCGCGCCTATCGGATCGCAATCCGTGAGTTCGGATCTCAGAGCAATCTGTCCGTCTGGTACGCGCACCAGGCCGTCGACCCCTCGACCCCGGCGCTGAAGGTGTTGCGATCCAAGAAGAGTCGGCGCTCGCTGCGCGACAGCGTCAGTCGTGCCTATGCCCGTGACAGTATCGCTGCCCAACGGAAGCTGACCGAGATCGTCGACGGTCGCCTTCGGATCGTTCACGACCCGCCCGTCGTGGTACCCGCCCGCGAGCTGGACTTCAAGCAGCTGGGCCTCGACCTCGACACCTGGATGAAGGGTCTTCTCGACCGTTACGTTCGCACGCTGCAGCCCGACCGTCGACACCTCATGGAGCAGTACCGTGTGGTCGATGTCGCCCACAAGGTCGTCGGCGTCGGCAGCGTCGGCGCTCGAGCGTGGATCGTTCTACTGATGGGCGCAGACGACCAAGATCCGCTGTTCCTGCAAGCCAAAGAAGCTCAGGCATCAGTCCTCGAGGACTACACGCGACCCAGCCGATACCGCAATCACGGTCGTCGCGTCGTCGAAGGGCAGCGGCTCATACAGGCATACGGAGACATCCTGCTCGGCTGGCAC
>JBKPQA010000091.1:0-4120 GCA_046733835.1 Actinomycetota bacterium | reverse complement strand
GGCAGCCCGTGCTCCTCGGCGAAGGCCACCACCTCGTCCGGCCCGTCCACTGGGTCGGGGGTCCCGGGCACCAAGGGTGCGCCGGCCTTGAGGGCGATGTGCCGAGCCTTGACCTTGTCCCCAAGGGCGTCGATCGCCTCGGGACCCGGGCCGATCCACGTCAGCCCCGCATCGATCACCGCTTGGGCGAAGCCAGCGTTCTCGGCGAGGAACCCGTACCCCGGGTGGACCGCGTCGGCGCCGGACTTCGCCGCGACGTCGAGAAGCTTGTCGACGACGAGGTAGCTGTCGCCGGGTGTTGTCCCGCCGAGGGCGTAAGCCTCGTCCGCCACCTTCACGTGCAGGGCGTCGCGATCCGGTTCTGCATAGACGGCTACGGAGCCGATTCCCGCGTCCCGGCAGGCCCGGGCGATGCGGACGGCGATCTCGCCGCGGTTGGCGATCAGCACCTTCGAGATCGGCATGGCCGGAGCCTAGCGGGCGGCCAGATCCGTCCCTTCGACCTCCGGCCTGGGCAGCGAGCGCAGGCAGTGCTCAGCCGGGGATCACCTTGTCGAGGGTGATGGGCAGGTCCGTCACCCGCGTGCCGGTGGCGTCGTAGACGGCGTTCGCTACGGCCGCACCCACTCCGGTGATGCCGACTTCACCGGCACCCACCACGCCCTTCGGCATGGAGGGGTCAGGGTCGTCGAGGACGTGAATGGCAATGTCAGGGACGTCGGCGTTGACGGGCACGTGGTAGTCGGCCAGCGAGGCGCTCATGATCCGGCCGGTCCGGGGGTCGATGAGAGCCTCCTCGGTCAACGCCATCCCGAGGCCCATCACGATCCCGCCCCGCAGCTGGCTGGCCACAGTCTTGGCGTTGAGTACTCGCCCGACGTCGAACGCGCCGACCCACCGCGTCACCCGCACCTCGCCGGTGTCGCGGTCGACGTGCACCTCGCAGAAATGAGCGCCGGTGGCCGCCCGCACCCATCGGCGCTGGTCCCGCAGCGTGCGGGCGATGAACCGCGCCTGCCCCGCCATGGCCCTCCAGCCGAAGTCCGACCCGACCGACACCTCCACGGAGTCGTGACCGGTGCGGGCAACTGCGGCGGCCAGCGGCTCTCCGGGCCGACCGCCCCATCGCCGGACCTGCTGCCGGATCCGCTCGGCGGCTGTGACGATGCTGCCGACGATGCTCGCCGACTGACCCGAGCCGCCGGCGCCGGGGGAGATGGGCAAGTCGGAGTCGCCGTACTCGACACGGACCGCCTCGTACGGCACGCCCAGCTCGTCGGCGACGACCTGAGCGTGCGCGGTCGCCGTTCCCGTGCCGATTTCGTGGGACCCGCATCGGAGGAGTGCGGTGCCGTCGGCGTCGAGCCGCAGCGTGAGGTTGGCGATGAACACCCAGGACGGGTGGTACGCAAGAGCCATGCCGTACCCGACCAGGGTCGTGCCCGAATGCGCCGACGTCTTTTGCTCCCAACCAAACTCGCGCGCACCGAGAGCCAGGACCTCGCGGATCCGCCGGTGTGAATAGGCCCGGCCGTGCATCGGGGATCTCTCCGGCTCGTTACGCAGCCGGAGGTCCACCGGGTCGAGCCCGAGGTCGGCGGCCAGCTGGTCCATGGCCGACTCCACCGCGAACGACCCGACCGCCTCCCCGGGTGCGCGCATGGCGGTGTTCGGCACGAGGTCGAGCTCGACCATCGACGTGCGCAGGGCGATGGCCGGAGCGTCGTAGAGGTCACCGGTCGCCCCAACCACCTGCTCCTCGTGGCCGCCCACCGGCGAGCTCCGTATCACCGCCTCGTGAACGAGGGCCCTCAGCCGGCCATCGGCTCCGGCCCCCAGCGCGACTCGCTGCGCGGTCGGCGTCCGACCGCCTACCGTCCGGTGGACGCCCTCGCGGGTCAGGGCGAGCCGGACGGGACGGCCTGTGGCGCGCGCAGCCATGACCGCCAGCAACGTGACTGACCACACTCTGCCTTTCCCGCCGAACCCGCCCCCGACGAACGGCGCCATCACGCGCACCTGCTCCACCGGCAGGCGGAACCGGAGAGCCAGGTGCTTGCGGACCCAGTCCATGTGCTGGGTGGAGTCCCAGACGGTGAGCTGGTCGCCGTCCCAGACGGCGGTCGTCGCGTGCGGCTCCATCGCGTTGTGGTTCTGAGCGGGAGTCGTGAAGCGCAGGTCGACCCGGTGGGCGGCCGAGGCCAGGGCGGCGTCGGCGTCGCCCTTGCGGCCGGCCATCGTCGGCATCCCGAGGGACTGCTTCACCGGCGTGGCCTGGTCCAGCTCGGCGCTGAAGCTCAGCCGGGCCGATCGCTCCTCGTAGTCCACCCGGACCAGCGAGGCCGCGTACTGCGCCGCCTCGAGCCGGTCCGCGACGACGACGGCGACGGGCTGGCCGTCGTAGTAGACCTCGTCGGTGTTGAGATAAGGGACCCGGCTGCCGATGACCATGGTGCTCAGGTCCATGAGGTTGGTCCGGCTCGGTGGCGGGGCCATCGTCGGGGCGTTGTGATGGGTCAGCACTGCGACGACGCCGGGATGCGTCTCCGCTCGCCCCGCGTCGATCGAGCGGATACGGCCGCGGGGGATTGTCGCGTGGACCAGCACCGCGTGGGCGATATCCGGAAACTGGTACTCCGCTGCGTACGTCGCCGAACCAGTCGCCTTGGCGAGGCCGTCGGACCGGTTCACAGGACGGCCCACCCACGGTCCGGACTCTCCAGGCGAGGTGGTCCGATCCGGTATGCGAGTCGGTGCCGTCGCCGGGGCTGCCGACGCCGCGGTCATGTGGTTAGTCATGTGGCCGCTAGCTCGTCGCGGAGCCGCCGCAGAACCGCGACGACCGTGCGCCGCGTCAGGTCGATCTTGAACGCGTTGCCCGGCAGCGGTTTGGCATCCGCGAGCTCGAGGTCGATGGCTGTGGTAAAGGCCTCGTCCGTCGGCTCCGAACCGACCAAGAACGTCTCGGCGGCCGCTGCGCGCCACGGCTTCGGGGCGATGCCGCCCAGGCACAGGCGCAGGGTCGTCACGCGGCTCTCCTCCACGCCGAGGACCGCCCCGACGGACACCATCGCGAACGCATACGAGGCTCGGTCCCTCACCTTGCGGTAGCGGGACTTCCCGCGCGGCGGCGGTGGGATGACAACGGCCGTGATCAGCTCGCCGCGCGAGACGACGGTCTCCAGCTGCGGAGTCTCACCCGGGAGCCGGTACAGGTCGGTGACGGCAACTTCACGTACCCCGCTGGCCGACGTCAGCTCGACGCGGGCATCGAGCGCCGCGAGGGCCACCGCCATGTCACTGGGGTGCACCGCCACGCAGGCCTCGCTGGCGCCCAGCACCGCCGCATACCGAGTGAACCCCTCGCGGGCCGCACAGCCGGTCCCGGGCTCACGCTTGTTGCAGGCCGTGGTGAGGTCGGTGAAGTAGACGCAGCGGGTTCGCTGGAGGAGGTTGCCCCCGACGGTCGCCATCGTGCGCAGCTGCCCGGATGCCCCGGCCAGGACCGCCTGTGAGAGCACCGGGTATCGGGACCGCACCAGCGGATGGTGGGCCATGTCCGCGTTGCTCACCACCGCTCCGACCCGCAGGCCGCCATCCCGGGTCTCCTCGACCTGGGTGAGCGGCAGGCCGGTGACGTCGATGAGCCGGTCCGGCGTCTCGACGCCGCGGCGGACGAGGTCGATGAGATTCGTGCCTCCGCCGAGGAATCGCGCCTCCGGACGCTCAGCGACCAGCGTGACGGCGTGGCCGATGTCGGTCGCGCGCTCATAGTCGAAGGGCCTCATGCGGACCTCTCACCCACGGACTCGATGGCGTCGACGATCCCGTTGTAGGCGCCGCACCGGCAGAGGTTGCCGCTCATGCGCTCGCGAATCTCGTTGCGAGTCAAGGCTGGTGGCGACGCGACGTCCTCCGAGACAGCGCTCGGTGCCCCGCGCTCGTGCTCTGCCAGCATCCCGATCGCGGAGCAGACCTGGCCCGGCGTGCAGTACCCGCACTGGAGCCCGTCGAACCGCACGAACGCGTCCTGCAGTGGGTGTGGGCCGACTCCTTCGATGGTGGTGACGTCCCGGCCCTCGTACTGCAGGGCGAGCGCCAGGCAGGAGACGATGCGGCG
>JBKPQA010000090.1:0-17413 GCA_046733835.1 Actinomycetota bacterium | reverse complement strand
GCGGGAGGTCGAGCCGCTTCCGGCGCGAGGCTACGTCACGACGCGCGAGGACTTCACGACGTGGGCCGAGTCGCGAGGGCGACGGCGACTACTCATGGAGGACTTCTACCGGGACGCCCGGCGCCGCCACGGCGTCCTCATGGACGGAGACGAGCCGGTAGGAGGTCGATGGAACCTTGACGCCGAGAACCGCCAGCCTCCGCCGCGCGGCCAGGAAACCCTGGGGGTCGCGGAGCCGTGGTGGCCGCAAGAGGACGAGATCGACGCGGAGGTCCGCGACGATCTCGACCGCTGGGAGCGGGACGGAGCCGTCCGCTTCGTCGGGACGGACGGGCCGCGCCGCTTCGCCGCTACCCGCGCTGAGGCCGTCGCGGCGCTCGACCACTTTGTCCAGCACCGGTTGCCGGCGTTCGGGCCGCACGAGGACGCGGTCATGAAGGCCGACGCCTGGATGGCGCACTCGCTGCTTTCGGCGCCGATGAACCTCGGGCTGCTCGACCCGCTGGAGGTGGTCGAAGCGGCGGAACTCGCATACCGGAGAGGAGACGTCCCGCTGCAGTCCGCCGAGGGGTTCATCCGTCAGGTCATGGGCTGGCGGGACTACGTCTGGCATCTGTACTGGCATCTGGGCGAGGACTACCGGCATGCGAACCGGCTCGGCGCACGCCGCCACCTGCCTGGCTGGTGGCGCGACCTGGACGGCGACGCAACCGATGCCGCCTGCCTCGCGGACACCCTCTCCGACCTGCGCGAGCACGGTTGGGTCCACCACATCCCACGGCTGATGATCCTGGGAAACTATGCGGCGCAACGAGGTTGGCGTCCCGACGAGCTGACCGACTGGTACCACCGCTCGTTCGTCGACGGCTATGACTGGGTGATGGCGCCCAACGTGGTGGGGATGTCACAGCACGCGGATCTCGGGATCATGGCGACCAAGCCGTACGTCGCCGGCGGCTCGTATATCAACACGATGACCGACTACTGCGGCGACTGCCGGTTCGACCCGAAGACCCGTGTCGGTGACAACGCGTGTCCGTTCACGGCTGGCTACTGGTGGTACCTCTCCCGGAATCGTGCTCGCCTGCAGGGCAATTCGCGGATGAATCGAGCTCTCGGGGGCCTGGACCGACTCCGGGACCTCGACGAGCTCGTGGCCCAGGAGGAGCGGCGCGGTTCGGAACCTCCGTGACGCGCGGCTACCAACCGCGGGCGGCAGCCCACTCCTTGATCAGCCGCGGTCCGGCGATGCAGCGCCAGGCTTCCTCGACCAGGAGCTCCACGCGGTCCCAGTCGGGACGGTTGTCGAGCCACATCCCGACCCAACCGCGGGCGCCGACGTAAGGCGGCCGGAAGAACTGGTCCGGCTCGTCCTCGACGAGGTGCCGCTGCACCCCCTCGTCCGCTGCCGCCCAGAACGCCACCCGGTCGTCGTGGTGGTGGTCGGCGAACATGACGAACATCCGCTTGCCTCCCACGAACCAGCACGCCTCACCGTGGCTCAGCCGCTCCTGGGTTCTGGGGAAAGCCATGCAGAGGTTGCGAACGCGCTCGACGAGGTGGTCCGAGCTCGTCCCCTGTGCCCCCATGGCCAAAGCCTGTGCCCCTACCCTGCGAAGTCCCCACTCCACGTCGCACCCTAGCGCCGGACGGCCTCGGATGGCGGTGTGGAGGGGAGAGACTTCCGGCGAGTACCGGAAAGTACGGGATCAGGCCGGAATTCTGGCCCGAAAGGCCTGGCGGATCGTCGCCGAGCCGACCACCCGGGTGTCGTCGTAGAGCACCACCGACTGCCCCGCGGCCACCCCGCGGACCCGCTCAGCCAGCCGGACCTGCACCTCGTCACCGTCCGCCCGAGCCGTCGCCGCATACTCCTCGCCGTGCGCCCGCAGCTGGGCGCCGAGCGCGATGATTCCCTCCGGTGCCGGGCCGCACCAGCGGACGTGTTCGCCGACGAGGGCGTCGACACCGAGGAGATCGCCGGTGCCGATGACGACGGTGTTGGTGCTCGCCTCGATATCGACCACGTAGCGGGGTTCGCCGTCCAGTCCGGCTCGGTCGAGGCCCAGTCCACGTCGCTGCCCGATCGTGAATCCGTATGCGCCGGAATGGGATCCGAGAACTCGACCCTCTGCGTCCACGACACTCCCTGGCTGCTCGCCAAGGGCACGCGTCAGGAAGCCGCGGGTGTCGCCGTCGGGGATGAAGCAAATGTCGTGGCTGTCCGGCTTGCTCGCGACGGACAGACCGCGGACCCGGGCCTCCTCACGGATCTGCGGCTTGGCGGTGTCCCCGAGCGGGAAGAAGGACCGGGCGAGCTGGTCCTCGTCGAGGACGCCGAGCACGTACGACTGGTCCTTCTTCGGATCGACCGCCCGGTGCAGCTCGCGCGGGCCCCCCGGTCGCTCCACCACCCGGGCGTAGTGGCCGGTGGCTACGGCGTCGAAGCCGAGAGCGACCGCCTTGTCGAGCAGGGCGGCGAATTTGATCCGCTCGTTGCACCGCACGCACGGGTTGGGCGTGCGGCCGGCCGCATACTCGGCCAGGAAGTCCTCGACCACGTCCTCGCGGAACCGGGCGGCCAGATCCCAGACGTAGAAGGGGATTCCGAGGACGTCGGCGACACGGCGGGCGTCCCCAGCGTCCTCCAGCGTGCAGCAGCCGCGGGCGCTCTGGCGCAGCGTCGCGGCCTTCTGGCTGAGGGCGAGGTGGACGCCGACGACCTCGTGGCCGGCGTCGACCATGCGGGCCGCGGCGACGGCGGAGTCGACGCCGCCGCTCATCGCCGCGACGACCTTCACGGGATCCTCACCGGCTCACCCACTGCGAAAGGACGCCCGCCGGGCCCGCTCGACAGCCTGCGGCAGAGCCGAGAGCACGGCCTCGACGTCGGCCTGCGTCGAGGTGTGTCCGAGGGACAGCCGGAGCGCTCCGCGGGCCTCTTCCTCAGGGAGCCCCATGGCGAGCAGGACATGACTGGGCTGCGGCACGCCGGCCTGGCAGGCGGAACCGGTCGAACACTCGATCCCGGCCGCGTCGAGGAGGTAGAGCAGCGAGTCGCCGTCGCATCCCGGGACCAAAAGGTGCACGTTGCCCGGAAGCCGGTTAGTCGCATCGCCGGGCGTCCACGGGCCACTGACCATGATGTCGAGGTCCAGGCTCAGTGCTCCTTCGATGAGCTCGTCACGGAGGCTCGTCTGACGCGCGCGCTCCTCCTCCAGCTCCCGGACCGACTCCTCGACGGCAACGGCGAACGCGCGGATCGCCGGGACATCGAGGGTCCCGCTCCGGACCTGCCGCTCCTGGCCTCCGCCATGAGACAGCGGGACCAGGGGATGATCGCGTTGCACCACCAGCGCGCCGACGCCGATCGGGCCGCCGAGCTTATGGGCAGTCAACGACGCGAGGTCGACGCCGGAGGCGGTGATGTCGACCGGTACGTGACCGACCGCCTGGACGGCGTCAGTGTGCATCGGGACGCCGAATTCCGTTGCAACGGCGGCGATCCCGGCAATGTCCTGGATCGAGCCGACCTCGTTGTTCGCCCACATGACTGAGACCAGGGCCGCCGACTCAGGGTCCTCCGCCAGCGCGGATCGCACGAGATGCGGCGTCACTCGACCCTGGGCGTCCACGGGCAGCAACGTGACCTTCGCGCCCTCGTGGGCGCTGAGGAACTCCGCGCAGTCCAGGACCGCATGGTGCTCCACCGAACTGACGAGGAGACGAACCGCGCGAGGGTCGGCGTCGCGACGCGCCGCATACGTTCCCTGGACGGCGAGGTTGTCGGACTCGGTCCCCCCCGACGTGAAGACCACTTCCGAAGGACGGCACCCGATGGCTCCGGCGATCGTCTCGCGCGACTCCTCGACGACGCGGCGGGCGAGCCGGCCGGACGTGTGGAGCGACGACGCGTTGCCGGTGCGGGCCATCTGCTCCGTCATCGCCTCGATCGCCGCTGGACGCAGCGGCGTCGTGGCGGCGTGGTCGAGGTACCGGCGCACCCGCCTAGTTTACGGCCGCAACCGGACCGGGGTCGTCCGGGCCTGAGCCGTGACGAACTACGCGGATAGTCGACGAGCAGTGGGGGCGTTTGAGCCGCGCTCAGCCATGACCCGTCCAATGTGGGGCTAGGGCCGGGGGTCGTCCTCGATGATGGCCATGTCGTGGACGTCGTGCCACGCCCCCTCGTGGCGCACGGCTTCGCGGCGCACACCTTCCAGGACGAACCCGACCTTGGTGTACACCGCGATCGCCGGAGCGTTGAACGAGTTGACCTCGAGCGCCAAGCGGTGCAGCCGCAGTGGCCCGAACGCGAAGTCCCGTACCAGGCGGGTGGCCTCGGTGCCATATCCGTGCCCGAACACCTCTGGGCCGACCAGCGCGATGCGATAGCTCATCGACGACGCGTCCTCGTCGAGATCCATGAGCACCGCCTCGCCGACGACGACGGCGTCCTCGCGGCGGACGATCGCCCAGTCCGCCCGGTCCTCGCGCTCGCGGGCGCGAGCCAGCCCGGCTCGGGTCTGGTCGCGCGCGACGGCTACGAAGAGATCGTCCTCCCCGCCGGAGTAGAGGGGCCACAACCCCTCGAGGTGCTCCGGACCGGCCGGTTCCAGTCGGACCAGCTGGCCTTCGAGAACCGGCTGGTGGCCCAGCTGTCGGACGTCGACCACCGCAGCAGCCAACCACAACGGGCACCGCCGGTAAGCGACCGCGACGGTCGACGGCATACCGTGTTCCCGTGGTGACGGACGCCGCCAACGAGCCCGACTACCTGCGGGCCAACCGGGCCAACTGGGACGACCGCGCGGTGATCCACGCCGCGTCGCCGGATTACGACCTGCAGGCGTTCCTCGACGACCCGCAGCACCTGTCCGGTGTGGTGCGCTTCGATCTCCCCCGGCTCGGCGACGTGTCGGGACTCGAGGGCGTCCACTTGCAGAGTCACATCGGGACCGACACCGTGTCGCTCGCCCGGCTCGGTGCCCGGATGACCGGACTCGACCTCTCGCCACAGTCGGTAGCCGAGGCGCGCCGGCTCGCGCGGGCGACCGGTGCCGCCGTCGAGTACGTCGTCTCGGACGTCTACGACGCACCCAGCGCGCTCCGTGGACGCACCTTCGACTTCGCCTACGTCAGTCTCGGCGCTATCTCCTGGCTGCCCTCTGTCGACCGGTGGGCGGAGGTGGTCGCCGCTGTCCTGAAGCCCGGTGGCCGGCTCTTCATCCGCGACACGCACCCGATGCTCGACACGATGGTGCCCGATCCGGTTACCGGCAAGCCGGTTCCTGCGTTCCCCTACTTCGAGCACCGCGATCCGATCGTCTGGGACGACCACCTGACCTACGTCCGGTCGGCGGCGGACTCCGAGCACACGATCACCCACACCGAGACGCATACCTGGAGCCACGGCATCGGCGAGACGGTGACCGCGGTGATGCGGCACGGGCTCGTCCTAACCATGCTCGAGGAGCACGACAGCGTCCCGTTCTGCCCGTTCCCCGGCCTCATGACGAGGGACGAGATCGGCGAGTACCGGATGACCGAGCACCCGGAGCGGATCGCCATGAGCTTCACGCTCGGCGCGCGAAAGCGGCAGTGACGAAACGGCATCCGGCCGACGGTGCGGACTGGGCCGGATACTACGAGAGCCACACGGGCCGGCCCCGTCAGGGATCTGCTGTTGAGGGCGCTCGACCGCCTCGGGGGGCCGCCTAGAGACGCTGTCGCGGTCGATCTGGGTGTGGTGACGGCACTGAGACCGCGGCGTTGTTGCGCGCTGGATTCACGGTGTTCGCCGTCGACTCGTCCGTCGACGCGATCCGACTGACTCTCCTCGCCGCCGGGCCGGACGCCGTGCGGCTCACCGCGACCGTCGAGGGCTTCGCCACGTATGCGATTCCGCCGGCGGACCTCGTCTACGCCGGCTTCAGCCTCCCGTTCTGCCGGCGCGCGGACTTTCCGAAGGTGTGGTCTCGGGTCCGCGCCGCCCTACGCCCCGGCGGCGTGGTCGCGGTCACGCTCTTCGGCGAGCGCGACTCGTGGGCATCCGAGTGGTACATGACCTTCGTGTCGGCGCAGCGGGTCGACGAACTCGCGGCCGGGCTCGACGCGGACATCATCGAAGAGGAGCGCGACGGCGAGGCATACTCCGGGCCGAAGCACTGGCACGTGTTCGACGTGGTGGCACGCCGGCTGGTGGTCCCCGAGAACACGTGACCGCCGCTCCGTCCCTCCACGGCCGGTTTGCGACCGAACCCGCGGGTATCGTCATAGGCGCCAGCTGCACGGAAGCCCCGGAGATCCCGATCGGCGGGCTGCACCGTGCGCCGACAGACCGGCTGAGACTCAACCCGCCGCTCCACCTGAGCAAAGGACGGACCTGCTGATGCCAGAGCTGCTCGTCGACTTCATCACCTCGCTCGACGGCTACGGCGCTGCCGAGGGCTGGCCCGGCTGGTGGGGACTGGAAGGGCCGGAGTACCTCGCCTGGCTCGGTGAGCAGCCGGAGGGGAACTACACCGTTCTGATGGGAGCGACCACGTACCGGCTGATGTACGGGTTCGCCACGAGCGGCGAACCCGGCACCGACTCGCTCGCCGACCTCCGGAAGGTCGTGTTTTCGAGCACCCTCACCGAACCTCTCGAGTGGCCCAACTCCACCTTGGTCAGCGGAGATCCGGTCGAGGCGGTACGGGAGATGAAGCGGTCCGGAGAGGCTTCTCTGCGCACCCTCGGGAGCCTCACGCTCTGCCGCTCCCTGCTTCGGGCCGGTCTCGTGGACCGGTACCGCGTCGTCGTGTTTCCGGTCATCACCGGAAGCACCGGCCGAGATCGCATCTACGACGGATACCCCGACGTCGCGCTCGACATGGTGAACAGCCGCACCTTCGACGGACGGCTCCAGCTCCTCGAGTACGTGCCGACGGTGCTGTCCGGACCGCCCGGCACGACCGACACCGGTGGGTGAAGTCAGCCCTTCTTGGCCTCCACCGCCGCCGTCGCCTGGGGCAGGACGGCAAACAGGTCACCCACGACCCCGAAGTCGACGAGCTCGAAGATCGGCGCCTCCTCGTCCTTGTTGACCGCCACGATGGTCTTGGACGTCTGCATGCCGGCCCGGTGCTGGATCGCACCGGAGATGCCGCACGCCACGTAGAGCTGCGGTGACACCTGCTTGCCGGTCTGGCCCACCTGCGACGCGTGTGGGTACCAGCCGGCATCCACGGCGGCCCGCGACGCACCGACCGCGGCACCCAGCGCGTCGGCGAATTCCTCCACCTTGGAGAAGTCACCCGATGTGCCGCGGCCACCGGACACGACGATCGCCGCCTCAGTTAGCTCGGGGCGCCCGGTCTTCTCGCGAGGCGCGATGGCGGTGATCCGAGCGGTCCTGGCCGCATCGGACGCGGTGAACTGGACCACCTCGTCGACCGGCTGCGTGTCGACCTGTTCGGGGGCAACGGAGTTCGGCTTGACCGTGACGATGGGCGTACCTGTGGTGACCGTCGCCTTGACGGTGTAGGCGCCGGCGAACACCGTCTGGGTCGTCGTCACCCCACCGCCGTCGGCCGGCTCAACGTCCACGGCGTCGGTGATGAGCCCGGAGTTGGTCTTCACGGCCAGGCGGGCGGCCACCTCTCGGTTCTCGGCCGAGGACGTGATGAGCACCGCGGCCGGTGACGCCTGGGCGACCAGCTGCGCCAACAACTCCGCCTGCGGGACGACCAGGTAGTCGATGAGGTCGGCGGAGTCGGACCGGTAGATCTTCCGAGCCCCGTATGCGCCCAGGGTCGCCTTGGCCTCCTCGTACCCCTCGCCGACGAAGACGGCCGACGGCTCGCCGAGCCGGCGGGCCAAGGTCAGCAGCTCGGTGGTCGTCTTTCGGACCGTGCCGCCGGCGTGGTCGACGAGGACCAGTACTTCAGCCATATGTGCGGATCTCCTTGAAATCAGGCGAATACGTCAGACGAACTTGCGCTCGGCGAGGAACGCGGCCAGCTTCTCCCCGCCGTCGCCCTCGTCGATCACGACCTGGCCCTTCTCACGCGGGGGGCGTGCCGCAAACGACTCGACCTTGGTCCAGGCGGCGTCGAGACCGACCTCACCCGGGTCGATTCCCAGGTCGGCGAGCGACCAGGTGTCGACGGGCTTCTTCTTCGCCGCCATGATGCCCTTGAACGACGGGTAGCGCGGGGTGTTGATCTGGTCAGTGACCGACACCAGCGCCGGCAGCGACGCCTCGATGGTCTGCGAGGCCGCGTCGTTGTCGCGCCGCACGGTGACCGTGCCGTCGCCCACGGTGAGCTCCGACGCATACGTCACCGCCGGGAGCCCGAGTCGCTCGGCGAGCAACGTGGGCACCACGCCCATGACGCCGTCGGTCGACGACATGCCGGTGAGGACGAGGTCAGGCCTCGGGTCGAGCTTCTCGATCGCCTTGGCCAGCACGAGCGACGTGCCGAACGCGTCGGAACCGTGGATCTGGTCGTCGAGGACGTGGACGGCCTTGTCGGCCCCCATCTGCAGGGCCTTCTTCAGCGCGTCCGCAGCCTGCTCAGGGCCGACCGTCACGACGGTGACCTCGCCCTCGCGCGCCTCGGTGACGAGAAGAGCCTCCTCGATCGCGTACTCGTCGAGCTCTGACAGCAGGCCGTCGACGCCGACGCGATCGGTGGTCTTGTCGCTCTCGACGAAGGTCCGGTCGGCCTGGGCGTCCGGCACGTACTTGACACAGACGACGATGTTCATGCGTCCTCTTCTATGAACGGGGCTGATGCTGGCGGTTCCTGACCGCCGTCCATCCTCGCAGCCGGGCTCCTCACGCCCAAGCCAAGGCCGCGTGATGCCCGACACGCCGGAGCGGGGAACCCCTCAGATGCCGTGCATCGTGCGACGGAGCCGGGAGTATGCCTCGCGCACGTCCGCGGCCCAGTCGCCACCCGCCCCGGGCACGTCCTCGGCCGCCACCTTCCAGTCCGGTGCCTCGTCGGCGGGCGCACCACCGCTCGCGACCACCACCCACGCGGCTTGCCGCGCCGCGCCGAGCGCGACGTACTCCCCGGGGGATGGCACAGAGACCGGCACGCCGAAGATGCCGCTCGCCACCGCCTGCACCGCCCTCGACCGGGCCGCACCGCCGATCAGGAGGACCCTGTGTATCGGAACTCCGTTGTCTCGCAACGCGTCCATGCCATCAGCCAGCCCGCACAGCAGTCCTTCGACCGCGGCACGGGCGACGTTCGCCGGCGTCAGGTTGGTGCGGGTCAACCCGCCGAGCGTGCCGGTTGCGTTGGGAAGGTCCGGCGTCCGCTCACCGTCGAGGTACGGCAGCAGACTGAGTCCGCCGGCCCCAGGCTTCGCGCTCAAGGCGAGCTCGTCGAGCCCGGCGTGGTCCGTCCCCAGTGTCGTTGCAGCCGCGGTGAGCACTCGCGCCGCGTTGAGCGTGCACACGAGCGGGAGGAACCGGCCGGTCGCGTCGGCGAAACCCGCGACGAACCCCGTCGGGTCTGCGGTTGGCGCTTCGGCCACCCCGAACACCGTCCCGCTGGTACCGAGCGACACGACGATGTCACCCGGTCCGAGGCCCAGTCCGAGGGCGGCACCCATGTTGTCGCCCGTTCCAGGTCCGACAAGCATTCCGCCCGCCGTCGTTCCCGCGACCTCCTGCGGGCCTAGCACGTCGGGAACTCCGAGACCACGCCCGAAGGCCCGCTCGAGGAGGTCGATCCGGTAGGTCCCGCTCGACGGCGCCCAGTAGCCCGTTCCGGAGGCGTCGCCCCGGTCGGTCACGAGCCGCACCCCGGACGCTGTGCCGGAGCCGACGATCTGGGCCGTAAGCCAGTCGTGTGGCAGGACCACGTCGCTGACCCGGTCGGCGACCGACGGTTCGTGCTCCGCGAACCAGCGCAGCTTGGCGACCGTGATGCTGGCCAACGGGACAGTTCCGACCGCGTCGGCCCACGCCTGTGCTCCGCCGAGCTCTCGTACGAGATCAGCGGCCGCACTCGCGGACCGAGTGTCATTCCATAGCAACGCTTTTCGCACGACATTGCGGTCGTCGTCGAGCGTCACCATCCCGTGCTGCTGGCCGGCCACGGCGATCGCCTGAACGTCCTCGAGCAGCCCGGCGGAGGTGGCTTCCTCGTAGGCGGCCCACCACGCCGCGGGGTCGACCTCGGTCCCCTCGGGATGCGCGGCGCGGCCCTCGCGGATGATCTCGCCGGTGGCGGCGTCGCAGACGACGACCTTGGTGGACTGGGTTGAGGAGTCGACCCCGGCGACGAGGGTTCGTTCAGGCATGACCCGAGTCTGCCGTGCCCGCGAGCCGCTCCAGCGTCACGCGGGCACCCACCTGGTGCAGCGAGTCAAGCCACCGCGAATAGGCCTCGGCGAACCGCTCGTTCGTCGCGAGGTCGCCGAAGAGCTGTTCGTCGCGAATGAACGCCAACGGATCGTCCTGCTGCCGGGCCGCCGCAGCCATGACTCGGTCCTTGAGCTGGTCCACGACCTGGATCGGCTGGCCCTGCTCGTCGACGCCCTCGGCGTACCGCGCCCAGGAGGCGACCACCAGCGCCGACCGCTCGATCTCGCCCCCTTTGTCGAGGTTGGTCCGGATCACCGGGACGAGCCACTTCGGGATCCGGTCCGAGCTCTCGGCACACAGCCGGGCCAGCGTGTCGCGGACCTCTGGGTTGGCGAACCGCTCGATCAGCTGGTGCTTGTATGCCGTGAGGTCGACTCCGGGAACGTCGTGCAGGGTGGGCGTCGCCTCGCGGTCCATGTAGGCCAGGAGGAAGTCGACGAAGAGCGGATCCTGGCATACCTCATGGGCGTAGCGGTACCCGCTGAGATAGCCGAGGTAGCAGAGCGCCTGGTGGCTGGCGTTGAGCAGCCGGAGCTTCATCAGCTCGTACGGCTCGACGTCGGGCACCAGCTGGACTCCGACGTCCTCGAACGCCGGACGGCCCGCAGCGCCGCCCTCGAAGGCGTCCTCGAGCGCCCACTGGGTGAACGGCTCGCACACCACCGGCCAGGCATCCTCGACCCCGAACTCGTCCTTCAGCGCCTCGATGTCCTCCGACGTCGTCACCGGCGTGATCCGGTCCACCATCGAGTTGGGAAAGCGCACCGACGACTCGATCCACGACGCGAGGTCGCGGTCCTTCAATCGGGCGAAGGCGACGATCATCTTCTTCGCCACGTCCCCGTTGCCGGGGATGTTGTCGCAGGACATCACCGTGAACGGCGCCGTCCCATCCTCACGACGCAGCCGCAACGCTTCGACGATGAACCCGAACGGCGTCGTGAGGGTCGAACCCTCGGCGAGGTCCGGCTGGATCAGCGGATGCTCCGCGTCGAACTCACCGGTGGACGGGTGGAACAGGTAGCCGCCCTCGGTGATGGTCAGCGAGACGATGCGGGTGCTCGCCGCCCTCATCACCGCGAGCACCGCACCCGGGTCATCGGCGGCATGGAGGAACCGCAGGATCGACCCGATGACCCGCGGCTCGCGTCGGCCGTCGGGATGCTTGACCACGAGGGTGTAGAGCCCGTCCTGGCCGTTCAGGGCGTCCCGCATCCGGGTGTCCTGCGGCATGGTCCCGACGCCGACGATCCCGAAGTCGAGGGCCTTGCCCTCGTTCATCAGGGCGTCGACGTACATCGCCTCGTGGGCCCGGTGGAAGCCCCCCACGCCGAAGTGGACGATCCCCTCGTTGACCTGCGACCGGTCGTATGCCGGCCTAGCCACCGCTTCGGGAAGTGACTCCAGGGTGCGCTGGCAGAGCACGGGCATACCAGATCTCCTTCGAGAACGACTCCTACGAGACTGCCTTACCGGACGGCGCCGAGGGAGAGCCCTTGGACCAGCTTGTCCTGGGCCGCGAATCCGGCGATCAGGACGGGAAGCGAAACAACGAGGGACGCGGCGCAGACCTTGGCGAGGAAAAGGCCTTGGCTCGTGACGAACCCGGTCAGGAACACTGGCGCCGTCTGGGCCGCGGTGCCGGTGAGCACCCGCGCGAAGAGCAGCTCGTTCCAGCTGAAGATGAACGAGATCAACGCGGCCGCGGCGATCCCCGGCAGGACCACCGGCGCGATGATCGATCGCAGCGTCCGGACCAGGCCGGCCCCGTCGAGCTGGGCGGCCTCGAGCATCTCCACCGGCACCTCCGCCAGGAACGACCGGAGCATCCAGACGACGATCGGCAGGTTCATCGAGGTATAGAGGATGAGCAGGTACCAGATGTTGTCGAGCACGTTGACGGCCTGTGCGAACAGGTAGAGCGGCAGCAGGCCGGCCACCACCGGGAGCATCTTGGTCGACAGGAAGAAGAAGAGCACGTCCGTCCACTTCTTCACCGGCTTGATCGACAGGGCGTAGGCCGCGGGGAAGGCCAACAGGAGGACCAGAACTGTCGACAGCACGCTCGCGGTCAGCGAGTTCAGCAGCGGCGGCCACGGGCCCGAGTCGAAGAACGTTTTGTACCCCTCCAGCGAAAGGGGGGCGAACACCGCGGGCGGGTTCTTCGCCGCATCCGGCTCCGAGTGGAAGGACGTCAGCACCATCCAGAGGACCGGCAGGACAAAGAGGATCCCGACGATCCACGCGGTGGCGCTGAGGACGATGGCACTGCGCGGCTGCTTGCGGTGCTGGATGGCCTGAGTCTGCTGCGTCCCTGGTGTGGTGGCGCTGGCGACGGCGCTCATCGGGTCTCCTCACGGAACAGCGTGGACACGGTCCGGAGCGCGAACGTCGCGATGATTATCGTCGCGACGACGACGATCACCCCGGCGGCGGACGCCCGACCGTAGTCGTGGGCCGTGTAGAACAGCTGGTAGATGATGTAGGGCAGGTTCGCCGTGCCGAGGCCGCCCGCGGTGATGACGAAGACGGCGTCGAAGGTCTGGACGACGTAGATCGACCCGAGCAGCGCGCTGAGCTCGACGTACTGGCGCAGGTGGGGGAACGTCATGTGCCAGAAGATCTGCCAGCTGCTGGCACCGTCGATCTTGGCCGCCTCGACGACGTCGAGCGGGCGGCTCTGGAGTCCCGCCAGCAGGATCAGCATCATGAACGGCGTCCACTGCCAGACCAGCGCCGCGATGATCGCCCAGAGCGGCGCCTGACTGATCCAGTCCGGCTGTGGCCAGGTCTGTCCGAACAGGTTGCCGACCCACCGGAGCACGCCGTTGAAGAGGCCGTATTCGGGGTTGAACAGCGCGTGCTTCCACAGCAGCGCGGCCGCTACGGGGACGATGAGGAACGGGGTGATCATCATCGTGCGGACGACGCCGCGCCCTCGGAACTGGCGATCGAGGAGCAGCGCGATCAGCAGGCCGAGAACCAGGCTGATGAGGACCACGGCCACGGTGAGGATGACCGTGACGACGATCGCGGACCGGGTGTTCGCGTCGGTCAGGACCCGCCGGTAGTTGTCCACCCCGTTGAAGCCGACCTCGTCCGGGTAGTAGGCGTTCCAGTTCATGAACGAGATGACGAGCGTCACGACGAACGGCAGCTGCGTGATGATGATCATGAAGATCAGCGCGGGCAGGAGTGGCGCACGGCGGGCCCAGGCGCCGGCGCGGGCCAGAGCCGTCTCGTCCGGCGGCGCGGCCGGCGGGGTGCCGGTGCGGGCGGACTCGGCGACGGCGCTCATGAGGCTTCCTTCCTTGTGCTGACGAGCGGTTCGGTGCGCGGGAGTCGCCGGCGGGGCCCGGCCCGGCAGCTCACTGCCCGGCCTTGGATTGGTAGCGGTCCGCGACGTCCTCGGCGAGGTCCTGGCCGGTGTTGAGGGCCTCCTCGACGCTCATCCGGCCGGCGATCGCGGAGCTCACGTCCTGCGAGACCTGGGTGCCGAGGTCGGGGAACTCGGGGATGTCGATGAACTGGATGCCCGGTGCCGGCCGTGGCTGCACTCCAGGGTTGTTCGGGTCGGCGGACTCGATAGCGGCCTTGGTCGGCGTCGCGAACGCCGAGGCGACCTTGAGGTAGTCGGCGTTGTCGTAGGTCGAGGAGCGCTTGCCAGCCGGGACCTTGGACCAGCCGAGGTTCTGCCCGACAAGCTCCTCGTACTCCTTGCTCGACGCCCAGGACACGAACTTCCAGGCGTTGTCCTTCTTGGTGCTGGCCATCTGGATGCCCCAAGCCCACGAGTACAGCCAGCCGGAGCTCTTCGTGAGCTTCACCGGCGCCGCGACGTACCCGATCTTGCCCTTGACCGGTGAGTCCGCCGCCTCGAGTGAGCCTGCCGCCGACGTCGCGTCGTACCACATCGCGACGTTGCCCTGGACGAGGTTGTTGAGGCACTCGGTGAACCCTGCCTGGGGCGCGCCCTTCTCGCCGTGCGCCTGGACGAGCTTGACGTAGAAGTTCGTCGCGTCGACGAACGGCTGGGCGTTGACCCCCGGCGTCCAGTCCTTCTCGAACCAGGTGCCGCCGAAGGTGTTCACCACCGTGGTGAGCGGGGCGAAGATCTGGCCCCATCCGGGCTGCCCGCGCAGGCAGATGCCCTTCATGTTCGGCTGAGCCCCGTCGACCTTGGCCGCGATGTCGGCGACCTGGTCCCACGTCGGGTTCGGGGGCATGGTGATGCCCTTCGAGTCCAAGACGTCCTTGCGGTACATGAGGAATGACGACTCGCCGTAGAACGGCTCGCCGTAGACGACCCCGTCCTTGGACAGCGACTCGGTCATCGACTTGAGGATGTCGTCCTGGTCGAACGACGTGTCCTTGGCGATGTAGTCGCTGAGCGGCGCGATCCACTTGCTGCGGGCGTAGATCGGGATCTCGAAGTTGCTGACCGTGGCGACGTCGTACTGGCCTGCCTGGCTGGAGAACTCCTGGCTGATCTTGTCGCGGACGTCGTTCTCCGGCAGCACCGTGAAGTTCACCCGGATCCCGGTCTTGGCGGTGAAGTTGTCCGTGGTCAGCTTCTGCAGGTCGACCATCTGGGAGTTGTTGACCATGAGGACGTTGATCGTGTCGGCGCCGCCCCCGCCTCCAGCACTCCCCCACCCTGACGAGCCACAGCCGGCGAGCACCGCCGAGACCACGAGTCCCCCGCCGATGAGCACGCCGGCCCGGGCCCCTCGCATGCCGCCCCTGCGTCCTGTTCGACCCGCCACGCCGACTCCCTCGTCTCGGGACCACGTCGTCGTGGTCCGTGCGCAACGCTCATATGAGCGCCTAACTGCTCGTATGCTGCCTTCGGAGTCAACCGCTGTGGCGTCCGCGTGTCAAGCGTTGGTCTTCGAAACGCCCGTCGAACCGCCAGGCCCCCGCCGTAGAGTGCGGCGGGGGACGCGCACTGCCGAGCGGGGGCCGGGCGGAGCGACGGCCGGTGCGCCGCAGCACCGAGCGAAGGGAGTCGGGATGGAGCCAACCGAGCTGACCGCCGGCCCGGCGCAGCTCGTCCTCACCGCGACGGTCGCCCGGCGGTACTACGTCGACGGGCGGTCGAAGGTCGAGATCGCCGACGAGCTGAACATCAGCCGGTTCAAGGTGGCGCGGCTGCTGGACCAGGCGCTGGCCACCGGTCTGGTGCGGATCGAGATCGGCCATCCCGGCAGCATCGACACGGACCTGTCGAGCCGGCTCCGGGAGCAGCTGGGCCTGCGGACGGCGATCGTCGTCCGCACGGAGGAGTCGGACCCCGCGGCCCTGCGGACGTTGCTCGGACGAGCGGCCGGTGACTTGCTCACCGAGACCGTGACCCGACAGGACGTGCTCGGGTTCGCCTGGGCCCGGGCGGTGGCCAGCACGGTCCCGACGCTGGCCGGTATGGCGCCCGCTCCCCTGGTCCAGCTGACCGGGTCGCTGCCTCGGGAGGACCTGTCGATGACGTCCACCGAGATCATCCGCGACATCGGGCGGCTCACCGGCGGACGGGTCACCTTCTTCTACGCTCCGTTCCTCCTTGCCGACGAGGAGACGGCCCGGACGCTGCGTCGGCAACCCGAAATCGCCCGGGCCATAAGTCAGTTCGGGGCCGTGACCAAGGCCGTGGTCGGGTTGGGCGCCTGGGCGCCGGGACAGAGCACCATCTACGACGCGATGAGCGCCGTCGACCGCCGTGCGCTGACCAAGGCCGGCGCCGTGGCGGACGTGTCAGGCGTGTTCCTCGACGCGTCGGGAGCCGTCGTGGGCCAGGACCAGACCGCGCGGATGATCTGCATGAACGCCGTCCACCTGGCCGAAGTCCAGGACGTGTTGGCCATTCCGTACGGCGTGGCCAAGGCACCCGCGGTGCTGGCGGCCGTGCGCAGCGGTCTGGTGACAAGTCTGGTCACCCACGACGCCATGGCGCGGGTCTTGCTCAGCGGCTCCGCCCTCACCCAGTCCCGACGCAGCGCTGGCTAGCCTCACCCCACGAAGTTCTGCGCTCCCCTGCCACCCCGCGAAGTTCTCCGCTTCGCTCCGATACTCCGCAGGGACCCCGGTCACCGATACTTCGCGCGGACCCGGGCAAGTACCACCTGACGAAGTTCTCCCAGCGGCGCTGCGGCGACGCATACCGAAAGTCACCACGCCTCCGTAATGCCGCGGAAACACCCGTTGCGCAAGATGGGTCCATGACCTCGCCCGGCACCCGGCGGCTGCGCATCGGCTGCGAGTTCGTCTACCACGCGGAGATACCCACACCGACCGTGTTCCAGGTCGAGCCGACCACCTCCGAGGACGTCTCGGTCGCCGACGAGGAGTGGTCCTTCGAACCCGCCGCCGAGATGCGGCGGTACAGGGACCTCTACGGCAACCCGTGCCTGCGCACCGTGCTGCCGGCCGGCGAGTCGGTGCTGCGGTATGCCGCGGTGGCGACGGTTCCCGACGCGGTGGACGAGGCGGACGAGTCCGCCGCCGAGAACCCGGTCGCCGAGCTGCCCGACGACGTCCTCCTCTACACGCTGCCGAGCCGGTACTGCCTGCCGGACATGCTGGCCGACGAGGCGTGGAAGCAGTTCGCCGACTTCCCGGGGGGCTATCTCCGCGTGCAGGCCATCTGCGACCACGTCCACGACCACTTGACCTTCCAATACGGCTCCAGCACGGCCACGTCCACGGCGGTCGACGTCTTCACCAGCGGCTTCGGGGTATGCCGCGACTTCACCCACCTGGCCATCTCCTTCTGCCGGGCGATGAACATCCCGGCCCGGTACGCGTTCGGCTACCTTCCGGACATGGACGTGCCGCCGGACCCGGCGCCGATGGACTTCGCGGCGTGGATGGAGGTCTGGCTCGAGGACCGTTGGTGGACATTCGACCCGCGAAACAATGCGCGTCGCAAGGGCCGCGTCGTGATCGGCCGCGGACGAGACGCGTCGGACGTGGCCATGGCCACGACGTTCGGCGGTCCGATCCTCGAGTCCATGACCGTCGTGGCCGAGGAGGCCCTGACGTGAGCCCGTC
>JBKPQA010000089.1:0-7749 GCA_046733835.1 Actinomycetota bacterium | reverse complement strand
GCTCGGTAGAGCCGGGACGTGCCGGCCTTGGTCATCTCGACCAGACGCGCCTCGCGCAGCACCGAAAGATGCTCCGAAATCGTCGCCGCGGATACCGAGAACGCAGCGGCAATGTCGCCCGCCGCCATCTGTCGGTCCCAGACCATCGCGAGGATCTCGCGTCGGGTTCGCGACCGGAGGGCACCCAAGGTCGCGTCGAGGTCCGTCATGACGGTTGCCCTCCTCTCGAGGGGAGTCTATTGTTTCGGCGTCTCCCTAAATACGGGATGGGGTGACGAAGCGGAAGGACGGTGACCTGATGACGAAGTACCTGGTGCTCTACCGATCCGGAACGACGGCACAGGAGCAGATGGCGCAGAGCAGCCCCGAGCAGGCGCAGGAGGGGATGGAGGCGTGGACCCGGTGGGCTGAGCAGGCCGGGAGTGGCGTGGTGGATCTCGGCTCTCCACTCGGCGTCGTCGAGCCCGGCGGCGACAATGGCGACCCGGTCGGCGGGTACTCAATCCTTCAGGCGGAGAGCGCCGACGCGCTGCAGCGCCTGCTGCAGGGACATCCCCACCGCGCCATGGGAGGGACGATCGAGACGCTCGAGTTCCTCTCCATGCCTGGCATGTAACGACTTCCGCACGAAGCCGGACCCGCCCCTCAAACTCCTCGACGCCACGATCGAGCTGTCCCGCGGCGTGTGAGCCGGCGCGAGGAGGGAAATGCGTCGCGTCGCCTCCCACGCGGCTTCTACCGTGGCCCGGTGACGCTGCCCTTTGACGCAGCCGGCTCCGGTCCGCCGGTCCTCCTGCTCCACGCCGGTGTCGCGGACCGGCGGATGTGGGCTGGCATCGCGCCGGCGCTGGCCGAGCGGTTCCGCGTGCTTGCCCCGGACCTGCCGGGGTACGGCGACGCTCCGCTGTCCCCCGGGCCGTTCTCCAATGTGGTCGAGGTTCTGGCGTTGCTCGACGACCAGCGCCTGGCCAGCGTCGCGGTGGTCGGCGCCTCGTTCGGCGGCCGGGTGGCGCTCGAAGTCGCCACTGCGGCTCCCGACCGCGTCAACCGCCTCGTACTCCTCTGCCCTGGGCTGCGCGGTGTCCCTCCGACCACCGCGTCGGAGGCGTTCGATGCCGAGGAGGAGCGGCTACTCGAGGCTGGCGACGTCGACGGCGCGGTCAGGTTGAACGTGGAGACGTGGCTCGGCCCGGAGGCGGACGACAGCGCCCGCCAGCTACTGACTCGGATGCAGCGGCGGGCCTTCGACGTGCAGATCGCCGCGGACGAGTGGCCCGACCCTCCGACCCCCGCAGGGGACGAGGTCGACCTGGGCCGCGTGGCCGTCCCGACCACCGTCTTCCTCGGTGCCCACGACGTCGACTGGCTGCAGCAGGCCGCGCGGGAGATTGCCGCCGGAGTGCCCGAGGCCACCCTCGTCGAGCTGGACTGGGCCGGTCACCTCCCGGTCCTGGAACGGCCGGCGGAGACCGCCGCCCTCGTTCTCGACGCCCTCGGTGACCATGCGCTGATGACATAGAGTCCTCGCATACCGAACCGACCGAACTGTGGGTGGTCAGGACATGAGCCGCTCCGGGCGCGCTGCCTAGTCTCCCGGTCATGCCATCGTCGCCCGGGCCATCCGTCGCCCCTGTCGACCTGTCCGGGCGCCGGGCGCTCGTCACCGGCGCCGCCAGCGGCATCGGGGCAGCCGTCGCGGAGCGGCTGGTCCTGGCGGGCGCGGTCGTAATCGCCGTCGACCGCGATGAGCCTGGACTGAAGGGCCTCGCCGACCGGCTCGGCGACACGGCCGTCGAGCCGCTCGCCGCTGACCTCGCGGACCTCGACGCTCTCGCCGACCTGCCCACCGACGTCGACATCCTGGTCAACAACGCGGGCATACAGCACGTGGCGCCGATCGAGCAGTTTCCGCCGGAGACCTTCGAGCTGATCCTCCACCTCATGCTCCATGCACCGTTCCGGCTCGTCCGCCAGAGCCTTCCGCACATGTATGCGTCGGGCTGGGGCCGCATCGTCAACGTCTCCAGCGCCCATGGGCTGCGCGCGAGCGCCTACAAGAGCGCCTACGTAACCGCGAAACACGGCCTGGAGGGACTCTCGAAGGTGATCGCTCTCGAGGGCGCTCCCCGTGGGGTCACGAGCAACTGCGTCAACCCCGGATACGTGCGGACCGCGCTCGTGGAGAAGCAGATTGCCGACCAGGCGGCGACCCACGGCATCCCCGAGGACGAGGTCGTGGAGAAGATCCTTCTCGAGCACATGGCGGTCAAACGGCTCGTCGAACCGGAGGAGGTGGCCGAGCTCGCGGTCTTCCTGTGCGGTCCGGCGTCGGCCTCCATCACCGGTGCATCATTCACGGTGGACGGCGGATGGACGGCGCACTGACCAGCCTCCGCCCTGGTGCGCACCCACAGAGCAGCGGCGCCTAGACTCCGCCACCATGGCGTCCGGCCCCACCTCGGAGAGCGCCGCTCTTCGGCTGCTGCGGCTCCTGGCCGACAACGGCACCGTCGCGGAGATCACTGAGCTCGACGCGCCGAGACCGAGCGGGACCTCGCTCTGCGGATCCGCGAGGACTTCGACCGCCGACGGCGGCGCCAAGCCGAGCTCTCGGCCCTCGTCGAAACCGCCCGCGACCTGGCTTCGCTGAGCGACCCCAACGGGGTCCTCGACGCGATCGTCCGGCGGGCCCGGGCGCTGCTCGGCACGGACCTGGCTTACCTCACCCTCTTCGACCCCGAGCGGGGCGACACCCGCATGCGGGCGACCGACGCCTCGATCTCGGCCGAGTTTCAAGGTGTGCGACTGGGACTCGGCGACGGGCTCGGCGGCCTCGCTGCCAAGACGCGCAAGGCGTACTGGACGGCGGACTACTTCGCCGACCATCGTTTTCAGCACACCGGCACCGGGACGGGTGCGGCCGCGCCCGACCTCGGCTTTGCCGGCTTGGTCGTGGGATCAGAGCCGGACGTCTGCGCATACGTGCAGAGCATCCTCGGGCCGGTGACTGCCTACGACGACGCGCGAGGCACCGACCTCCTAGGCACGCTCGAGGCGTACTACGCGGCAGGCGGCAGCCCCCGCCACACCGCCACAGCGCTGCATATCCACGTCAACACGGTGGCGCAGCGCCTGGAGCGCATCGACGCCCTGCTGGGATCCCCCTGGCAGCAGCCCGACCGGGCTCTCGAGATCCAGCTGGCGCTCCGACTTCGGCGGCTTACGCCCCGCTGACGACCGCGGCGTCCAGGTGTCGCTCGATCGCGTCCACGACCGCTGACGTGCCGTCGGGGGCGAAGACCGCGGAATAGTGGTTGACGTCCTCGAGCGGCGTGACCCGGACGTCCGCTGGAAGCGCCAACGCCGCGATGCGGCCTTCGTCGTACAGACCTTGCGGCTCGTTCTGGAGCCCCCGCGCCGCCCACAGGAACTCCGTCGGCAGCCCTGCGGCCACGGCCTCGGCCGCTCCGGCGTGGGTCTCCTCGTGGGCCAGCGTGTCCGCCCCGTCGGCGCGGATCGCGTCCAGGACGCACGAGCTGACCCACTCCCCGTCCTCCGTCTCGATGAGGTCGTGGAGGACGTATCGGCGAACCTCGGGGCCCTGCGGCCCGTCGAGGACCGGACCGAGGGCGGGGTGCGCCCGCCAGAAGTCGAGGTAGGCGTCCGGGCTGGCGAACCGCATGCTCAGCCTGGTCATGGCCGGGCCGATGATCGCCGTCAGAGCCGCGTCGATGTCGAGGCCGGCAGGAGGAGGAAACGCGAATCCCCCGTCGATGAGCACCGACCCGGCCAGCCGATCAGGAGCCCGCGAGCTGGCCAAGGCCGTCACAAAAGCGCCCATCGAGTGGCCGACGAGCACCGGCCGAGCCCCGAAGACGTCGGCGATGGCCAGGACGTCGTCGGCGTGGGTGCCCAGGCCGTAGGGTCCGGGCGCACTGCGGCTGCACGCCCGTCCCCGGAGGTCCGGTGCGAGGAATCGGACGCTGCCCGGACCGCGCCGACGGAACACCTCCTCCGCCACACAGAGCCAGCTCAGCCCGTTCGCCGTGATGCCGTGGACCGCGACGACCACCGGCGCCTGCGCCCCCGGGTCCCCGACGCTCAGATCGTGGATGTCGAGGCTGCCCTCGGGCAGCTCGATGCGGAACCCGCGGAATTCCTGACCGCCCTTAGCCGGTGACCCGTTCACGGTGTCTCCCTCCTCCGGATGAACAGTCGCCGACCGGATGCGAAGCCCGTGAGCCCGGCGGGCGCGAAGTAGACGACGAGGATGAACAGCAGCCCCAGGATGAACAGGGGCTGGAACAGCACAGCACGCAGCCCGTCCGGTAGTCCCGGCGAACGCCGAGGTGCCGGACAGCTCGACGAGGCGCGCGTCCGCATACGTGTAGAGGAACCCACCGAGCACGTCGCTCGCGAGCCGTGGGGGCGCCCTCACCCGGCTGGCGGCGAAGGTATGCGTGGGAGGGGCGCCGGTTCATGGCGTGGCGGGACATATTGGCCGGGAACCGATGTGTGCGGGCCCCAGCCTGACTGGGATGCCAATCAGAAGTCAGGCATGCCGGACTTGTTGCGCCGGAAATGACCGCGGGCACAACAAGTGGCCATGCCTGCCTGTTGCCAGCCGAACGACGGCGAGGGGATGACGACTCAGGCCTGCTTGAGAATTCGCCCGGCTGCACCGAAGCAAGCCGGGCGAGCGGCTCACCGGACGAGCGGGTCAGCCGGGCTCGGCAGCGAGTGGCTCAGCTGCGGACAGCGGGCGAGTGACTCGGCGCGAACTCGGTTTGCGAGCGGCTCAGTCCCGGACGGCGGGCGAGCGGCTCCCCTGAGCACAGCGGGCGAGTGACTCACCGGGAGCCTGTTGGCGAGCGGCTCAGCGGCCGAGCACCGCGTGGAGCTGATCGGCGATCGCGTCCGGCGTCAGGCCGATCTCCTCGAGGACCTCGCCGCGCGACGCGTGCTGATAGAACCGCTTCGGAATGCCGTGCAGGTGAACTGGCACGCTTAGATCGGCTTCGCGGACCGCGGCCGTGACCTGCGACCCCACTCCCCCGACCACCAGGTTGTCCTCCAGCACCGCCACCGCGGCGGCGCCCCGCGCGAGGTGGACGAGATCTGGGGACACCGGCAAGCACCACCGTGGATCGACCACCCGGACCGTATGACCCTGGGCGGTGAGCTTCTCGGAGACGGCCATCGCGGTGGTCGCCATCTCGCCAAGCCCGATGAGGAGCAGTTCTACGTCTTCGTCCGTTGACGGCTCCGCCAGGACGTCGACCGAACCGACCGACCGCAGCGCCGGCAGCACTGCGGGCGCGTTCTGCTTCGAGAACCGGATCACCGTCGGGCCGGTATCGACGTCGACCGCCTCGCGGAGCGCCCGGCCGAGCTCCTCGGGGTCACGAGGAGCACACAACCGCAGGCCCGGCACCAGGCCGGTAATCGTCATGTCCCACATGCCGTTGTGCGAGGCACCGTCAATGCCTGTGATCCCAGCCCGGTCCAGCACAAACGTCACTCCGGCGCGGTGTAGCGCGCAGTCCATGAGCAGCTGGTCGAACGCCCGGTTGAGGAACGTGGCGTACACGCATACGACCGGGTGCAGCCCGCCGAAGGCGAGCCCCGACGCCATGGTGACCGCATGCTGCTCGGCGATGCCGACGTCGAAGACCCGATCGGGGTGCCGGTCGGCGAACTGTTTCAGGCCGGTCGGGATCAGCATGGCCGCCGTGATAGCCACGACGTCGTCCCGTTCGCGTGCGACGGCGAGCAGCGCGTCGCTGAACTCGTCGGTCCAGATTCGGCCCTTCACCTGGAGGGGCAGTCCCGTCTCGGGGTTGATCCGATCGACAGTGTGGAACCGGTCCGCGTCGTCGTTGCGGGCGTGGTCGTAGCCCTTGCCCTTCTTCGTGATGACGTGGACGAGCACGGGACCTTCGAACGCCTTCGCCCGCCGCAGCGCCGACTCGACTGCCGGTTCGTCATGGCCGTCGATCGGTCCCAGGTACTTCAGCCCCAGGTCCTCGAACATGCCCTGCGGGGCAACGATGTCCTTGATGCCCTTCTTCATCCCGTGGAGGGCGCCGTAGACGACGCCGCCGACGAGCGGGGTGCGGTTGAGCGCATCCTTTCCCCAATCGAGCACCGACTCGTACTTGCGCGTCGTTCGCAGCGTCGCCAGGTGATCCGCGAGACCGCCGATCGTCGGCGCATATGAGCGCTCGTTGTCGTTGACGACGATGACGAGCGGCAGGTCCTTGTCGACCGCGATGTTGTTGATCGCCTCCCAGGCCATCCCGCCGGTGAGCGCTCCGTCGCCGACGACCGCGACGGTATGCCGGTCGCGCCGGCCGGTGAGGCGGCGCGCCTTTGCGATGCCGTCGGCCCACGACAGTGCCGTGGAAGCGTGTGAGTTCTCGACGACGTCGTGCTCGGACTCGGAGCGACTCGGGTACCCCGACAGGCCACCCTTCATCCGCAACCGGTCGAAGTCGTGCCGGCCGGTGAGCAGCTTGTGCACGTACGACTGGTGGCCGGTGTCGAAGACGATCGTGTCGTGGGGCGAGTCGAAGACCCGGTGCAGCGCGATGGAGAGCTCGACGACGCCCAGGTTCGGGCCGAGGTGTCCGCCCGTGCGTGAGACGGAGGTGACGAGGAACTCCCGGATCTCCTGCGCCAGCTGATCCAGCTGCGAGGGGTCGAGGGCCTTGACGTCGTCGGGTCCGAAAATGGAATCGAGCAGCGTCACGTAAGTCCTCCGGGGATGCGGGTCGAGCCTGTCCACTGTAGTTCAGCGGCGGCGGGTGGCCGGCCAGTCGCCGTCACAGAGCAAGTCCGGTCGTGATTGAGATCGGCCCATGCGACTGCAGGGCTAACTCGCCGATCGGCACAGCTACCTGCCGCTACCGCACAGGCGCAAGCTGGCGCCCCGGTCGCCGTCTGGTGACCGGGTCCGGAGCGGGGTCATCGTCGTCGGGTGTCGTAGGAGCCGGGCGTCAAGTCCCAGGCGACGCGTCCCTCCGGGGTGAGATGACCCATGAGACGCCGATCGTGGACCCACCGATGGTGATAGCCGCAGAGCAGGACCCCGTTGTCGAGGTCGGTACCGCCGCCGTCTCCCCAGTGGATCAGATGATGTGCGTCACACCATTGCGCCGGCATTCCACACCCGGGGATGGTGCAGGCATGGTCCCTGAGCCACAGGGCCTTGGTCTGAGCCGGCGTGAAGCAGCGAGTCGTGGTGCCGAGGTCGAGGACCTGCCCAGGTCCAGCCATCACCGTCGGTAGGAGCCCGGCGTCGCAGGCGATCCGACGTACCGTCCGCGGGCCTAGCACGGTCCCTGCATCCGCACCGCCAATAGTCGTCCCGGCCTTGAGCTCGTTCTTGAGGTCCTCGATGTCGACGGTCAGGAATAGCTGAGCCTTGGCCACCTGCGGTATTCCGTCCGGACAGGACACCGCCCGGCGGGTCAGCTCGACCAAGGCATCGGCGCGGCGCCGATCGGACCCGCGTAGGTCCGGGATGCCATCCGCCGGTCGGGGGGCGGCCAGTGGCCCGAGCGCGGCTTCGAGGACGGTCTTGCCTTCCACGTCCAATCGGAGCAGGTAGTCGAAGGTCCCGTCGCCTTGGTCGTACGGCTGTGACAGGGCCACGCGCCGGGCCGCCAGGTCCTGCTCGGCCTGCAGCTCACCCTCTGCGCCGTACTCGGCCAGCAGCCGAGGACGGACCGCTCTGATCTCCCGCGG
>JBKPQA010000088.1:0-5661 GCA_046733835.1 Actinomycetota bacterium | reverse complement strand
CAGGAGCTCGCCTAAGTCGGGGTCCCCGCGAAGTATCGGAGCGGAGCGCGGGGTCCCGCGACGGCTCGACGCGAAGCGGCGAATGTCGTGGGGAGAACGTCGTGGGGTGACCAGCCGGTGTCCCTGCGCCCGGATAGCCTGACGTCGATGACGGACAGCGACACCGACCTGTTCGCGTCCGCGCGAGAGCAGCGGACGAGCCGCCCGGCGACGGGCGCCACCGCATACGAGAACGACGTGTCTCTCCCGCCGCTGGCGGCGCGAATGCGCCCTCGCACCCTCGAGGAGGTCCGGGGCCAGGCGGAGGTCCTGCGACCGGGGAGTCCGCTGCGTCGGCTGGTCGAGGGTTCCGGCGGGACGGCGGGGCCGCTCTCGGCGATCATCTGGGGTCCGCCCGGGACCGGTAAGACCACCCTGGCCCACCTCGTCGCGAGCGCGTCGAACCGCCGGTTCGTCGAGCTCTCCGCGGTCACCGCCGGCGTGAAGGACGTCCGCGAGGTGATGGACCAGGCTCGGCGTGACCGGGACCTCTACGACCGCCAGACGGTCCTGTTCCTCGACGAGATCCACCGCTTCACCAAGGCGCAGCAGGACGCGCTGCTGCCGGCCGTCGAGAACCGGCAGATCGTCCTCGTCGCCGCGACGACCGAGAATCCGTCGTTCAGCGTGATCGCGCCGCTTCTGTCCCGCTCGATCCTCGTCGGCCTCGACCCGTTGACCGAGGAGGAGATCGCCGACCTCGTCGACGCGGCGGTCACGGACGAGCGCGGGCTGAACCGCGAGTTCGTCCTCGAGGACGGTGCGCGCGACCACCTGGTGCGCATCGCCGGCGGCGACGCCCGGCGCGCCCTGACCGCGCTCGAGGCCGCCGCCGGCGTGGCACTGGACGCGGAGCCGCTTGACAGGCATACCGATTCCGCTGGACCGACGACCATCACCCTTGCGCACACCGAGCAGGCGGTCGCGCAGGCCGCCGTGCGCTACGACCGGGCCGGCGACCAGCACTACGACGTGGCGAGCGCCCTCATCAAGTCGATGCGGGGCAGCGATGTCGACGCCGCCCTGCACTATCTGGCCCGGATGCTCGAGGCCGGCGAGGATCCCCGCTTTATCGCGCGGCGAATCGTCATCGCCGCGAGCGAGGACGTCGGGATGGCTGACCCAACCGCGCTGCAGACCGCGGTCGCCGCGATGCACGCCGTGGCGCAGATCGGCATGCCGGAGGCGCGGATCATCCTCGCCCAGGCGGTCGTCCACAACGCGATGGCGCCGAAGTCCAACGCCGCATACCTCGCCATCGGGGAGGCCATCGCTGACGTCCGTGCCGGCAAGGGCGGCGCGGTGCCGGTGCACCTGCGGGGGAGCGGGTATGCGGGTGCCGCCCGACTCGGACATGGCGAAGGGTATGCGTACGCGCACGACGCTCCTGACGGCGTGGCCGCCCAGCAGTACCTTCCGGACGACCTCGCGGGGACGACGAACTACTACCGGCCGACCGACCGCGGCTTCGAGGAGCGGCTGGCCGCCCGGCTGGCGTGGATCAAGGAGCGCCTCGCAGACCGCTGAGCCGAACGCCTTATCTCGAAGCGGATGCTGCGGGACAATGGTCCCCATGGGGGTCGACACCGTCACCGAGCGGCCGGTCGAGCAGCAGCAGGCGCCAAGACCGTCGCGCCTGCGCCGGCTGTGGTGGCGGTTGCGTCACTGGGTCGCCAACGTGCCACGGTTCCCGGCGGCTCTGGCCTTCATCGGCTACCTGGCCTCAGACACGCCGTCACTGCTGCCCCGGCCGTGGTACTTCCAAGGGCTCATCGGCGGCATCTCGGCGCTGATCTTCTACGTCGTCGGCCTCATCCTGAACGGACTCTGGCATGTGTTCGCCCAATGGTCCGGTTTCCGGATGACCATCCGGCCGCACGCCCGCACTGTGCTGCGGCGGATCTGGTACGTCCTGGTCCTCCTGGCGGTGCTGGCCTATCCGTTCATCAACGCCACATGGCACCGCTACGTCACGGAGTACGTCGGCGAGCAGCCGCCCGGGCCGCTCTACCCCTTGGTCAGCATCCTCACCGCCATCCTTGTCGTGGCGCTGTTCATCGGGATCTGGCACCTCTTCCTGAAGCTGACTAACTGGTTGACGGCGCGGCTGGCGCGCCGAGTCGTCCGGGTGGCCATCGCGCGAGTCGTCGCGACCACCGTGACCGTTCTCGTCGTGGTGGCCGTCTTCGACCAGGTCATCATCCGCGGCCTGCTGCTCGCGGCCCGTGAACAGGCGGACGCGGTCAACAAGATCACCCCCACCGGAGTGTTCACGCCGGCGTCGCCGCTGCGGTCGGGCGGTCCGGGCTCGTTGGTCCCGTGGGACAGCGTCGGCGCCGACGGCAAGTCCTTCCTCTCGTCCGGGCCCAATGCCGCGAGGGTCAGTGTGGTCACCCGCGACGAGGAGGCCAAGGAGCCGATCCGGATCTTTGCGAGCGCCAGCAGCGACCGCAATCTGGAGGCGACCAAGAACCTCGTCATGGCCGAGATGGACCGGACCAAGGCGTGGGAGCGCAAGGCGATCCTCGTCGTGACGTCGACCAGCACAGGCTTCGTCAACGAGTGGGCGGCGGAGTCGTTCGAGTACCTCCTCCACGGAGACTCGGCGATCGTGACGATGCAGTACTCCACGCTGCCGTCCGCCCTCGGCCTGCTCACCGCCCGGGACGAGCCGCCAAAGGTGGGCCGGCTGCTCTTCAAGGCGGTCGCGGCCAGGGTCGCGTCGCTGCCGCAGGACGTGCGGCCGAAGATCTACGCCGGCGGCGAGTCCCTCGGCGCCTACGGCGGCAACGGGGCGTTCGAGTCGCCCGACGACATGCTCGCTCAGCTCGACGGTGCCTTGTGGACTGGGACTCCGTCGTTCACCGACAACCACGAGGTGCTCACCGCACAACGGACCTTCGGGTCCACCGCGCTCAATCCGATCGTGAGCAAGGGCGTGCACTTCCGCTTCGCCAGCAACGCGGCCGAGGTCACGGCCGACCAGTTCGGGCACGACTACGGAGTGTGGAACGCGCCGAGGGTGGTCTACCTGCAGCACGACTCCGATCCGGTCGTCTGGTGGTCGACCGACCTCGTGTTCAACACCCCCGCGTGGCTGGACGAGACCACGCAGCCCGGGACACCGATGTCGTACATGTCGTGGATGCCGTTTGTGACGTTCTGGCAGCTGACTGCCGACATGGCGATGTCCAACACGGTCCCCGGTGGATACGGCCACCGGTACTTCGAGACCGAGACGGTGCCGGCGTGGGCGGGCATCTTCGGGATGGATCCCAAGGCCGACTACTCGCGGATCCAGGCCGCCATCAAGGAGGTCAACCAGGGCGCCACGGGCTAGCTGGCGCATCACCGAAAGCCGGGGGAGGTCGCATACCCCGAGCGACTAGGGTCGCTGAGCATGGAAACCGCCGAAATTGCGCGTCGCTGGCTGGCGTTCTTCGAGGAGAAGGGGCACGCCGTCGTCCCCAGCGCGCCGCTGCCGTACGACGACCCCAACCTGCTATTCGTCGTAGCCGGAATGGTTCCCTTCGTGCCCTACTTCAGCGGCCTGGAGACCCCGCCGTGGCCGCGTGCCGCCTCCGTGCAGAAGTGTGTGCGCACCCCCGACCTCGACGAGGTGGGCAAGACCAGCCGGCACGGCACCTTCTTCCAGATGAACGGCAACTTCTCGTTCGGTGACTACTTCAAGCACGACGCCATCGCGTATGCGTGGGAGCTGCTCACCGGCCCGGTCGCCGACGGCCGCTACGGGCTCGACCCCGAGAAGCTCTGGGCCAGCGTGTACGAGGACGACGACGAGGCGGAGTCGCTCTGGCTCGAGCTGACCGACATTCCCAAGGAGCGGATCGTCCGGCGTGGGCGGCTCGACAACTACTGGCACATGGGCATTCCCGGCCCAGGTGGACCCTGCAGCGAGATCTTCGTCGACCGCGGCCCGGAGTACGGCCCGGAGGGCGGCCCGAGCGTCGACGAGGACCGGTACATGGAGATCTGGAACCTCGTCTTCACCGAGTTCGAGCTCGGCGCCGTCCGCAGTAAGGCGGACTTCGACGTCCTCGGGCCGTTGCCCAAGAAGAACGTCGACACCGGTATGGGGCTGGAGCGAATCGCCAGCGTTCTGCAGGGCGTCGACAACCTCTACGAGATCGACCAGGTCTGGCCGGTGATCGACCGCGCGGCGGAGATGACCGGGAAGCGCTACGGCGCGGTCCCCAGCCACATCGCGGCCCAGAGCAGCCCGGACGACGTCCGGCTGAGGGTCGTCGCCGACCACGTCCGGTCCTGCCTGATGCTCATCGGCGACGGGGTTACCCCGAGCAACGAGGGCCGCGGCTACGTCCTGCGCCGGATGCTGCGCCGCGCGGTGCGGTCGATGAGGCTGCTCGGGTGGGACGAACCGGCGATGCCGCACCTCCTGCCGGTGTCGATGGAGCGGATGAGCACGACGTACCCGGAGCTGCGCACCGACTTCGACCGGATCAGCGAGGTTGCGTATGCGGAAGAGGAGGCCTTCCGTCGGACGCTGGCCTCCGGGACGACCATCCTCGACACGGCGGTCGCGCGGGTGAAGGCCGGCGGCGACCAGCGGCCGGAGCTGAGCGGGGCGCAGGCCTTCGCCCTGCACGACACGTACGGGTTCCCTATCGACCTGACCCTCGAGATGGCCGCCGAGCAGGGGGTTGCGGTCGACGAGCTCGGCTTCCGCCGGCTCATGCAGGAGCAGAAGGACCGCGCCCGGGCCGACGCCAAGTCGCGCAAGCAGGGCCACGTCGACACGACGGTCTATCGCCGCATTGCCGACGGCCTCGCTCGGGCGGTCGAGTTCACCGGCTATGACGAGGTCGTCTCGGAGGGGCGGGTCGCGGCGATCGTCCGGGACGGCGAGGGCGTCGACTCGGCGCAGCCGGGTGAGGACATCGAGGTCGTCCTCGACCGCACGCCCTTCTACGCCGAGGGCGGCGGTCAGCTCGCCGACGGTGGGCGCATCGAGCTCGACAACGGTGCGGTCCTCGAGGTTCGCGACGTGCAGTCACCGATCACCGGCGTCATCGCCCACCGCGCGACCGTCGTGCTGGGAGAGGTGGTTCCGGGGGCGCTGGCGCAGTCGGAGGTCGACATCGAGCGGCGCAAGTCGATCTCTCGCGCGCACACGGCGACCCACATGGTGCACAAGGCGATCCGCGAGGCGCTCGGTGACACCGCGACGCAGGCTGGATCCGAGAACGCGCCCGGCCGCTTCCGGTTCGACTTCACGGCGCAGTCCGCGGTCCCGAAGTCCGTGCTACGTGACGTCGAGGCCCGGGTCAACGCGCTGCTCCTCGAGGACCTGCCGGTCACCGCGGAGGTCATGACCCAACAGCAGGCTCGTGACGCCGGCGCGATGGCGCTGTTCGGGGAGAAGTACGGTGACGCGGTCCGGGTCATCTCGGTCGGTGAGTGGGCCCGCGAGCTGTGCGGTGGCACTCACGCGCAGCGCTCCGGTCAGCTCGGCGTCGTTCAGCTGTTGGGCGAGTCCTCGATCGGCTCCGGCGTCCGGCGCGTCGAGGCGCTCGTCGGTGCGGACGCATACTCCTTCCTCGCTCGCGAGCACGCCATCGTCGGGCAGCTGACCGAGGCCCT
>JBKPQA010000087.1:0-2745 GCA_046733835.1 Actinomycetota bacterium | reverse complement strand
GTAGGGGAAGGGGGACGCAACTGGGGCCAGAGCCTGCACGGCCTGGATGTCACGCATCCCGGCGCGGCGGCTCACCTGCACACGAGCCTGCGCGCATTGCGGGACCTGGGGATCGACTACGTCAAGCTCGACTTCCTGTATACCGGCGCCCTTCCGGGCCGGCGCCACGAGGATGTGAGTCCGGTCGCCGCATACCGGCAGGGGTTGGCGATGGTGCGTGAAGCCTTGGGCAACGACGTCTATCTCCTTGGTTGCGGCGCGCCTCTGCTGCCGAGCGTCGGCTTCGTCGACGCGATGCGCGTCTCGGGGGACGTTCTCAACCCGGCCGACGAACCTCAGCGCCCCCAGAGGCTACGCGGAGAGCAGGCAATCAGGGCGAGGGCGTGGCAGCACGGGCGGTTCTGGGTCAACGACCCGGACTGCCTCGTCGCTCGGCCGGGTTTCGAGCTCCGTCGCCAGTGGGCGGCCTTGATCGACCGGTTCGGAGGGCTGCGATCGGCCTCCGACCGCATCGTCGACCTTGACGACTGGGGCGTTCGCACCACCCGGCGCCTTCTGTCCGGCGCGCTGCCGCCGGCGCCTCTGGACCGCCGTCTGGTAGGGCAGACCGTGTGAACGCACGACCCCGGGCCGTGCCTCGGCTGGTCGGGTACGGACACTCCTGGGTGGCGGGCGAAGGCGCCAGTCGCCCCGAGTGCGGCCTCACCGAGCTGGCCGCCGCCCTCCTCGGCATGTCTCCGGTCAACCGCGGCGTCGGCGGATCATCGGCTCTCGACACGGCCGCGCTGATCCGCCGGGAGGGCGCCGTCCGCGCCGACGTCTACCTCGTCCTTATGGGACTCAACGACGCTCGGCTCCACGGGCGCAACCGGCAGGCCCTTGAGGCTTACACGTCCGCGCTGGAGACGGTGCTGGCAGCATGCGAGGCGGCCGCGCCGGCTGCCGCGGTGCTGCTCATCGCGCAGCCGCCGTTGCTCGAGTACGGCGGATATCCTCCGCACGACCAGGGCTCCACGGCTGCCGTCGAGGAATACAACCACCGAATGGAGCAGGTGGCCGAGCGGCACCCGCAGGCCGTCCTGGTCCACGTCGACTTGTGGGACGCGACGACCATGCTCCACGACGACGCCGTTCACCCGAACGACCGCGGACACGCCACCCTGGCCGCCGCCGCGGCTGGGGTCTATCGGGAGGCATAGTGCTTCAGGACTTCAGAGCCGCGCTGACGACGTCCTTGGCCTCGGCCTGTACCTCGGCCAGGTGCTCACGCCCACGGAAGGACTCGGCGTAGATCTTGTACACGTCCTCGGTGCCCGACGGCCGGGCCGCGAACCACGCGTCCTCCGTGACCACCTTGAGCCCCCCGATCTTGGCGCCATTCCCTGGTGCCGACGTCAGTTTCTCCGTGATGGGTTCTCCCGCAAGGGTTTCCGCCGTAACGGCCTCGGGGGAGAGGGCGGCCAGCGCGGCCTTCTCCTCCCGGTTCGCCGCGGCATCGATGCGCGCGTATGCCGGGTCGCCGTGGCGTTCGACCAGCTCGGCATAGTGACGGCTCGGAGTCTTGCCGGTCTTGGCGAGGATCTCGGACGCGAGCAGCGCCATGATCATTCCGTCCTTGTCCGTCGTCCACACCGTCCCGTCGAACCGCAGGAACGACGCCCCCGCTGACTCTTCGCCGCCGAAGCCGACCGATCCATCGAGCAGCCCTGGCACGAACCACTTGAAGCCGACCGGCACCTCGAGAAGCCGCCGGCCGAGGTCGGAGGCCACCCGGTCGATCATCGAGGACGACACCAGCGTCTTGCCGATCGCCGTCGACTCCGGCCAGTCGGGACGGGCGCCGCCGTAGAGGTACTGGATAGCGACGGCCAGGTAGTGGTTCGGGTTCATGAGCCCGGCGTCCGGTGTGACGATGCCGTGCCGGTCGGAGTCCGCGTCGTTCCCGGTCGCGATGTCGTACTCGTCCTTGCGCCCGATGAGCGACGCCATCGCGGACGGCGACGAGCAGTCCATCCGGATCTTGCCGTCCCAGTCGAGGGTCATGAACCGCCACGTCGGGTCGACCTCGGGGTTCACGACGGTGAGGTCGAGACCGTGCCGTTTGCCGATCTCGGCCCAGTATGCGACCGAGGCGCCGCCCAGCGGGTCGGCGCCGATCCGCACGCCGGCCTCCCGGATGGCCGCAAGGTCGACCACCACCGGGAGGTCGTCGACGTAGCGGCCCAGAAAGTCGTAGGTGCCCACCTCGCCGCGTGCCTGCTCCAGTGGCACCCGCCGCACGCCGCGAAGGCCGTCGCGGATCAGCTCGTTGGCGCGGGCTGCGATCACCGACGTGGCGTCGGTGTCGGCCGGGCCGCCATGTGTGGGGTTGTACTTGAAGCCGCCGTCGGAGGGCGGGTTGTGCGAGGGCGTGACGACGATGCCGTCGGCCAGGCCACCACCGCCCGCTCCGGTGCCGACCTTGCCGCGGTTGAGAGTGAGGATCGCATGGGAGACCGCAGGTGTGGGGGTGTAGCCGTCGAGCGAGTCCACCAGCACGGTGACGCCGTTGGCGACGAGCACCTCGAGCGCCGACTTCCAGGCCGGCTCGGACAACGCATGGGTGTCCCGCCCGATGAGCAGCGGTCCGTCGACGCCGACCGACGTGCGGTACTCGCAGATCGCCTGCGTTGTGGCGAGGATGTGCGCCTCGTTGAAGGCCGTCTTCAGGCTCGAGCCGCGGTGCCCCGACGTCCCGAACACGAC
>JBKPQA010000086.1:0-5817 GCA_046733835.1 Actinomycetota bacterium | reverse complement strand
GGAGTGGGGCTGGACGTAGCGCTCGTAGTCGGCGAGAGGCAGGGCGCCAACCCACGAGTCGAACAGCTGCACCGCACTGGCACCGGCCTCGGCCTGGACGCGGAGGAACGCACCAGAGATCTGGGAGAGACGCGCGCAGAGTTCGTTCCACAGCGCCGGATCGCCGTACATCAACGCCTTGGTGTGCTCGTGATTGCGGCTCGGGCCGCCCTCGACCAGGTACGACGCCAGGGTGAAGGGCGCTCCGGCAAAGCCGATCAGTGGTGTGCCGCCGAGGTCGGCGGTGATGCGGCGTACCGACTCGGCGATGTCAGGGACCTGGTCGGCGGTCAGCTCGGGCAGTCTGTCGAGGTCCGCGCGTTGTCGGATGGGCTTGGCGACGACCGGACCGGTGCCCGGCACGATGTCGATGTCGACCCCCACAGCCGCGAGCGGGACCACGATGTCACTGAAGAAGATGGCAGCGTCCACGCCGTGGCGCCGGACCGGCTGCAGGGTGATCTCGGTGACGAGGTCTGGGGTCCGGCACGCTTCCAGCATGGGGACGCCCTCGCGCAGCTCTCGGTACTCCGGCAGCGACCGCCCGGCCTGACGCATGAACCAGACGGGGGTGCGCTCGACTGGCTGCCGGCGGGCGGCCCGAACCAAAAGGCTCGTCGAGGGGTCCGCCGCGCTCACGCTCGCCATCGTCGCATGGAGGCTCGAGCTGGGGTCAGCCGGCGGCGATGCCCACCACGCCGGCGATGGCGAGGGCGACGCCGACGTTCTGGATGGCGCGAAGCCGCTCGGCGAGGAAGGCCCGGGCGAGCAGAATGGTGACGACCGGGTAAAGCGACCCCAGAACCGCCGCCACGCTCACCAGCCCTTGCGTCGACGCCCCCACGAAGAAGGCGTTGGCGCCGAGGTCGGCCAGCCCGACGAACACGAGCGTCGGCCAGTCCCGGCGTCCCACTCCCCCAGTCGTTCGGCGAACCGCCGCGACCGCCGCATACACGACAAGGCTGGTCAGTCGCATACCCCACAGCGTCGAAACCAGCGACACCCGCGCCCCGCGGTCCATGCAGAACAGCACCGTGCCGAACCCGACCGCGGCCACGCAGGCCAAGGCAACCGGGCGGACGTGCAGGCCGGCCTGGATCTCCGGGCCGCTGGCGAGCACCGTTCCCATCACGGCGATCCCCATGCCGACCCAGGCGACCACACTGGGGCTGTCGCCGGTCGCCACGCCGAGCAGGACGGGCACCGCGGCCCCTAGCGACGCCACCGGCGCCACCACGCTCATCGTCCCGGTGGACAGCGCTGCATAGAACGCCGCGAGGGCCATCGCCCCCGCGACGCCGGAGGCGACCGCCCACCCCTGCCAGCCAGACGCGGCCAGCGGGTTGCCGAGCACCACGACCACCGTCAGCGCCAGGAAGCCCACCAGCTGCGACCAACCGACCACCGCGGCCGGCGGGAGCGTCTTCGACTTCAGGCCGGCGACGAAGTCACTCGTACCCCACAGAAGCGACGAGCAGAGGGCGAGCAGGGCGGACACGGGCGCCACCGTAACGGCGTGCCTCTCTGTGCCTGGACTCGCTGCCGACATACGCTCATCCGGTGCGTGGTCGATCACTGACGGGCGAGCACCCCGCCGAGTTCGCCCGGGCAATCAGCGCCCTCCGCGAGGCCCGGCTGCGCCCCGAGGTCCGCCTCACCGAGGTGCCCGCTCCCCAGCGCATCGCTCCGTATGCGGTCGCGCTGACCGCCGACGTGGTGTCGAGTGCCGCGGGCGAGGACGAGCTGGCCTCGGGCCGGTTCGTCCTCCTCCACGACCCGTCCGCCCCTGGCCCGTGGGATGGCGAGTGGCGGGCGGTGACGTTCGCGCGGGCCGAGCTCGAACCGGAGGTGGCCAGCGACCCGATGCTGGGAGCCGTGGGCTGGTCCTGGCTGGTCGATGCTCTGGACGCGCGTCAGCTGGGATACGTTGCGGAGGCCGGCACGGTGACCCGTGTCGTCTCCGAAAGCTTCGCCGGGCTCGCCGACCGCGAGCCCACCGTCGAGATGGAGGTCCGCGCGTCGTGGACCCCGAGAGGGGAGATCGGCGGCCACCTGCTGGCCTGGTCCGACCTCCTGTGCACCATCGCCGGGCTGCCTCCGCTTCCGGAGGGGGTCGTGGCGCTACCCGGGCAGCGGCGGTGACGTCCGACGCCGGGGCCGGTCAACTTGAGGACACTGCGGACGACACTGCGCACGACACTGCGGACGACACCAGGGACGCCATCGCGGACGATGCCACGCCGGACGAGGTCCCACCCACGGAGCCGCGACGGCCACTGACGCCGCTTCTCATGCCGCACGACGGCATCCCCGACGTCGTCGTCGACGAGCGCCGCCTGGTGGAGGCAGGGGAGGCGATCGCCTCCGGTACCGGCCCCGTCGCGGTGGACGCCGAGCGCGCCTCGGGACACCGGTACGGACAGAAGGCCTACCTGGTCCAGCTGCGCCGAGCCGGGTCGGGCACCTGGCTCATCGACCCGGTCGCCTGTCCTGACCTCGGACCGATCGCCGAGGGCATCGGGGACACCGAGTGGGTACTGCACGCGGCCACCCAGGACCTGCCCTGCCTCGCGCAGGTCGGCCTACGCCCGACGAAGCTCTTCGACACCGAGCTCGGTGCCCGTCTTGTCGGGCTGCCTCGCGTCGGACTCGGAGCCGCGGTCGAGCACTACTTGGGCTTCTCGCTGGCGAAGGAGCACTCGGCGGTGGACTGGTCGACCCGCCCGCTCCCCGAACCGTGGCTGCGCTATGCCGCCCTCGACGTCGAGGAGCTCATCGAGCTGCGTGACGCGGTGGCCGCCGATCTCGAGGCGCAGGGCAAGACCCAATGGGCGCTGGAGGAGTTCGATGCCCTCGTGCACTTCGAGGGGCCGCCGATACGCGTCGACCCGTGGCGGCGTACCTCCGGCATGCACCGGGTCCGGAAGCGCCGGGGCTTGGCGACGGTCAAGGAGCTGTGGCTGACCCGCGACCGCATCGCTGAGCGCCGCGACACCTCGCCGGGCCGTGTGCTCCCGGACGCGGTGCTCGTCGAGCTGGCCAATCTCGCACCGACCACGGTCCAGGAGCTGAACGAGACCCGTGAGCTGCGCCCGGCCCGGCGCAACGCCAAGGTCTGGCTCGACGCCATCCGCCGGGCCCAGAGCCTTCCGGAGAGCGCGCTGCCGCCGCTCGCCCTGCCGGGTACGGGGCCGCCGCCCGCTCGGGCATGGGCGGAGCGGGAACCGGTGGCCGCAGCCCGCCTCGTGCAGGTGCGTGCGGAGATCGCCGCATTCGGGGCGCAGCACTCCGTCCCCGTCGAGAACGTCCTCACGCCCGACGTGCTGCGCCGGTTGCTGTGGGCGCCGCCGGCTGACCTCAGCGAGGCCGGGATCGCCGCGGCCCTGACCGCCCTGGGCGCCCGTCCGTGGCAGGTCGCCATCACCGCGCCGATGATCGCGCGAGCTATTGCTGACCACCGCTGAGCTTGACGTCCTGACCGTCACTGCTGCCTAAGCTGTATCTCATATTTGAGATATGGTGGCCGGCGTGACGGTCACCGACACCTATCTGGAGCGAATTGGCTCGCTCATCCGCGACGCCCGGCGGCACAAGGGCCTCACCCAATCCGAGCTCGCGCGACTGCTGGGGACCAGTCAGAGCGCGGTGGCGCGGATCGAACAGGGCCAGCAGAACCTGAGTCTCGAGACCCTTGCTCGCATCGGCGAGAGCCTGGACTCGGAGTTCGTCTCGCTCGGGCACTCCGGCCCGCAGCACCTGCGCATCGTCGGGGGCCGGAAGCTGCACGGCGCCATCGACGTCAAGACGTCGAAGAACGCCGCCGTGGCGCTGCTCTGCGCGTCCCTGCTCAACCGCGGCCGGACGACGCTGCGAAATCTGGCCCGGATCGAGGAGGTCAACCGGATCCTCGAGGTGCTGCACTCGATCGGCGTCCGCACCCGCTGGATCCACGAGAGTAACGACCTCGAGATCGTCCCGCCGGCCCAGCTCGACCTCGACGGCATCGACGTCGAGGCGGCCCGCCGCACCCGCACGGTGATCATGTTCCTCGGGCCGCTCCTCCACGATGCTGCGACGTTTCGCCTCCCGTATGCCGGTGGCTGCGACCTCGGTACTCGCACCGTCGAGCCCCACCTCGCCGCGCTACGCCACTTCGGCCTGGACGTCGTCGCGACTCACGGCTTTTACGAGGCGACGGCCGATGCCAGCCGCCGGCCTTCGCGCCCCATCGTCCTCACGGAGCGCGGAGACACGGTCACGGAGAATGTCCTGCTCGCCGCGGCCCGCCACGACGGCGTCACCGTCATTCGCAACGCCAGCCCGAACTACATGGTTCAAGACCTCTGCTTCTTCCTGGAGCGGCTGGGGGTGCGTATCGAGGGCATCGGGACGACGACCCTCACCGTTCACGGCGTCGCGGAGATCGACGTCGACGTCGAGTACGCACCCTCCGAGGACCCGATTGAGGCGATGAGCTTGCTGGCCGCCGCGGTCGTGACGGAGTCGGCCATCACAATTCGCCGGGTGCCCATCGAGTTCATCGAGATCGAGCTGGCCACCCTCGAGGGCATGGGGATGACGTACTCGACGTCCGAGGAGTACCGCTCGGCCAACGGACAGACGCGACTGGTCGACCTCACCACCGTGCCGGGTCCGCTGCATGCGCCCATCGACAAGATCCATCCGATGCCCTTCCCTGGGCTCAACATCGACAACCTGCCGTTCTTCGCGTTGATCGGCGCGGTCGCCGAGGGGTCGACCCTCATCCACGACTGGGTGTACGAGAACCGCGCCATCTACCTGACCGAGCTGACCAAGGTCGGCGCTAGGGTGCAGTTGCTTGATCCGCACCGCGTCCTCATCGAGGGGCCGACCCGGTGGCGCGCGGCCGAGGTGATGTGCCCGCCGGCGCTGCGGCCCGGTGTCGTCGTCCTGCTGGCCATGCTGGCCGCGCCGGGTACGTCGGTGTTGCGCAACGTCTACGTCATCAACCGCGGATACGAGGACCTCGCCGACCGGCTCAACGCGCTCGGCGCCACGATCGAGGTGTTCCGCGACATCTAGGTCTCCGGGGCTGAGGCCACCGGTCCAGTTGATTTCGCTCTCCGTGGCTTGGCTGCCGTCGCCGACGCGCCGGCGGCGGCGCGCAGTCTGGCCGCCTTGAGCCGGCCCAGCACTCCGGCCCACGCGCCCTCGAGGAAGGCCGCATGCGCTGGCTCGTCGACGAGCTGGTGCACGACGATCCGGCTACCTCCTCGGTGCGGGGTGACCCGTAGGTACGTCGTGAGCGGCCGGCCGGGCACCGGCACGTTGTCGTCGTCGAAGTCCCAGCTCATGACGATCAGGTGCGGCGGGACGACAAGCTCGTACCGTCCCCGGACCTCGGTGCCCCATTCCAGCGTGGCGGCGAACTGGCCGTCCTGGAGGTGAACCGGAGCCCCGATCCAGCCGGAGAAGTTGTCCGCATCGACGAAGGCGTCGAATGCGTCATCGACCGAGGTAGGCAGGTCGACCGACGCCACGATGACCTGCCCCGTCGACGTCGAGGCCAACCTCCGCTCGGGGACGTCGTCAGCCGAACGCCACTTCGAGTGGGCGGCGAGGGCCCCGTGCAGGCCAGACAGGGCCTCCGGTCGGGCTCGGTAGAGCCGGGACGTGCCGGCCTTGGTCATCTCGACCAGACGCGCCTCGCGCAGCACCGAAAGATGCTCCGAAATCGTCGCCGCGGATACCGAGAACGCAGCGGCAATGTCGCCCGCCGCCATCTGTCGGTCCCAG
>JBKPQA010000085.1:0-4725 GCA_046733835.1 Actinomycetota bacterium | reverse complement strand
CGAGCCGCTGCGCGCACTGGCTCTTGCGTCGGCGCCCAGTGGTGGGGCGCCGTGGGACCGACTGTCGGGACTCGCGCTCGCGGACCGTCTCAACCAGGCGGCGTACGACGCGCTCGATTACGAGTACGGCGTCACGGGGGTATGGACCACCGCGCACGAGGCCCTCTTGCTCGCGCGCGGCGTGTGCCAGGACTCCGCTCACCTCATGCTGGCGCTCTGCCGGATCCGAGGGCTCCCTGCCCGGTACGTCTCCGGACACCTCATCGGCCAGGGCGGTACGCATGCGTGGGTGGAGGTCCTGGTTCCCTCCGCCGACGGCCGGTCCGCCGAGGCAGTCGGTTACGACCCGTGCAACGGCCGGCGCACCGGCGCCCGGTACGTCACCGTGGCCACGGGACGGGACTACCGCGACGTGCCGCCCACGTCCGGGACCTACGTGGGAAAGGCCGCGGGTCACCTCACGACGACGCGGGACCTGATCGTCCTCGACGCCGCCTGACCGGCATTCGACCGGCTCCAACGGGCTGCTCCCGCGTGGTCGAGAGGCCAAGTTTTGTCGTTCTCACGGTCTGAGAACGACAAAAGTTGGCCTCTCGGCGGTCCGGAGCCGGGGGTTAGTCGAGCGGCGCCGTCTCGAGGACGTGGAAGGCCGGCTCCTCGTAGGGATGCGCGCCGCGCAGTGCCGCCACGACCGCGGGACGCAGCGCCCGCGGCAGCACCACCTCGACCCGGTCCTCGTCGACGTACTCCAAATCGTCGAGCGCGCCGATCGTCGGGCTCGCGCCCGGCACCGCCCGGAACTGTCCCCGGCCAGGTGCGACGAACGCACACTCCTCGTAGTCACCGATCCGGCCAGCGCCGGCACCGAACAGCGCGGCCAGGACCGTGTCGGTGGACTCCCGGGGTACGTAGACGACGAGCACGTCGAGAGGCTCCGCCACAGCGTCAGGCCCCCTCGAACTTCGCCTTTCCGGGCCCCTGTTCGACGAACGACGTCATCCCGATCTCGCGGTCCTTCGTCGCGAACAGCGACGCGAAGAGCATCCGCTCGATCTCCAGTCCGGTGTCCAAGTCCGACTCCAGCCCCCGGTCGATCGCCTCCTTGGCCGCCCGCAACGCATACGCCGGTCCACCGACGAACGAGCGCATCCAGGCGACGGCCGTCGCATACACCTCGTCGGCCGGCACCACCTTGTCGACGAGGCCGATGGCCAGCGCCTCGTCGGCCGGGACGAACCGTCCGGAGAAGATGATCTCCTTGGCCTTGGCGGGCCCCACCAACCGAGCCAGCCGCTGCGTCCCGCCGGCCCCCGGGATGACGCCGAGGAGGATCTCCGGCTGACCCAGCTTGGCGTTCTCACCGGCTACCCGGAAGTCACACGCGAGGGCCAGCTCGCAGCCGCCGCCCAACGCATACCCCGTCACCGCGGCGACGGTCGGCTTGCGAATCTCGGCGACTGCACTGATCGAGCTCTGCAGCGGCACGGACCGCTCGACCATGTCGACGTACGACATGGCCTGCATCTCCTTGATGTCGGCGCCGGCCGCGAACACCTTCTCCCCGCCGTAGACGACCACCGCGGCGACGTCGCTTGAGGCGCCGGCCGCCTGCGCTGCAGCCCGGATCTCCTCCTGCACCTGCACCGAGAGGGGGTTCATCGGCGGCCGGTCGAGGCGGATCGTCCCGATGCCGTCCTCGACCTCGAGGCGGACGAACTCGCCGGAATAGCTCACGCGTCGTCCTGGGGACGGTGCCGCGGGCGGTACGGCTCCTCGGACGACCCGTTGGTCTCTCCGGGAGGGGTCTGGAAGGAGGCGTGCCACATCTGGACCACCTCCATGATGAGGTTGACGCTGATCTGGAAGAGCGCGGAGATGTCGGCCTCCAACGGCGCAACGTGTTCCACGCTGACGACGAGGTTGTTGTTGGCCAGGCCGACCTTCGCGAGGTTGAGCTGCAGCGTGAAGTCGTTACAGCGCTGCAGCCGCAGGAAGAGATCGTCCGGGACCTGGTCACCGATGAGCCACTGCCCGAAGATCCGCATCACCGGCCAGTCGCCGTCCAGGCAGCGCACGAACAGCTGCTGCGCCGGCTCCCCGATCATGAACGCCACGTCGCCGTCCGCGTCGATGTTGGGGTTCAGCCCGAGGTCCTTCAGGACGTCGAGAACCCGCCCGCGCAGCGGATGTTCGTCAGCCGGTGGGGGAAAGTTCGGCAGGCTGGTGGGGTCGCTCATGCTCCATCCTCCATGGGCCCACGGTAACGGGCCCCTACGCTGACGGCATGTCACCCCCGCCCCCTCGACCGTTGCGGGACCTGCCCCCGCCGCCGGGGGTCACCCGGGTCGAAGGCGGGGTCGAGCTCTGTGTGTATGCGGGTCATGCGGACGCGGTGGACGTGTGCCTCTTCGACGCCGGCGACCGTGAGGGCGGGTCTGAACGGCGCATCCCGCTCACCGAGCGGGCGCACGGGTTCTGGTTCGGGCACCTGCGCGGGGTGACCCCCGGCCAGCGGTACGCGATCCGGGCGTCCGGCCCGTGGCAGCCCGAGAACGGCTTGCGCTACAACGAGTCCAAGCTGCTCCTGGACCCGTACGCGCGGGCCCTCGAGGGCGACGTCAGGGTGGCGCCGCCGGTGTTCGGCCACCAGGTGGGGGTCGAGCTCGCCGGTGACACCGGGCTGCGAGACCACCGGGACTCCAAGGCATACGTGCCGCGCTGCGTCGTCGTCGACGAGCGGTTCGACTGGGAGGGCGACACACCGCCACACCGATCCCTGGCCGAGACCGTGGTCTACGAGGTCCACGTCAAGAATCTCACCCAGCAGCTGCCTGGCATTCCTGACCATCTGCGCGGCACTTACGCGGCGCTCGCCCACCCGGTCACGCTCGAGCACCTCACTCGACTCGGCGTCACCGCCGTCGAGCTGCTCCCTGTGCACGCGTTCACGTCCGAACCGGAGGTGCTCCGCCGCGGCCTGACGAACCACTGGGGGTACAACACGCTCGGCTTCTTCGCTCCGCACGCGGCGTATGCCTCGGCGTGCGACCCGCAGGGCGTCCTGGACGAGTTCAAGGGCATGGTCAAGCTCCTGCACCGGGCCGGCCTGGAAGTGATCCTCGACGTCGTCTACAACCACACCGCCGAGCAGAGCGCCACCGGCATGACGCTGAGCTGGCGGGGCCTGGACAACCGCGCGTACTACCGCCTCGACGACCGCGGCCACGACATCGACGTCACGGGGTGCGGCAACACCGTCGACCTGCGGCACCCGGTGGTGTGCCGGATGGTGCTCGACTCGCTGCGGTACTGGGTCGAGGAGTGCCACGTCGACGGTTTCCGCTTCGACCTGGCGGTCGCGCTGGCCCGAGGTCGCTACGACGACTACGACATGAACCACCCCTTCCTCGTGGCGCTGCGCACCGACCCAGTCCTCTCCCGGGTCAAGAACATCGCCGAGCCCTGGGACCTCGGCATCCACGGCTGGCGCACCGGCCAGTTCCCCCCGCCGTTCAGCGAGTGGAACGACCGGTTTCGCGACGGCGTCCGGTCGTTCTGGCTGGCCGGCCTCGGCCGGGACCGCGAGGATCGTCAGGGACACGGCGTCCAGGACCTCGCCACGCGATTGGCCGGCTCTCAGGACCTCTTCGGTATGCGAGACCGCGGCCCCATCGCCTCGGTCAACTTCGTGGCGGCGCACGACGGGTTCACCACGCGTGATCTGACCACCTACGACGTCAAGCACAACGAGGCGAACCTCGAGGGCAACCGCGACGGCAGCGACAACAACCTGTCCTGGAACCACGGCGTCGAGGGCCCGACGGCCGACCCGGACATCGAGAGCGCCCGGCACCGCTCGATGCGGAACCTGCTGGGAACGCTGCTGACCGCCACGGGTGTACCGATGATCAACGCCGGCGACGAGTTCGGCCGGACCCAGGTCGGCAACAACAACCCCTTCTGCCAGGACAACGAGATCTCGTGGTTCGACTGGGACCTCGCCCCGTGGCAGCAGGACCTGCTCGAGACGACCCGGTTCCTCATCCGACTCCGGGCGACCTTGCCGGTCCTGCGCCAGCGGACCTTCCCCTCCGGCCGACCGGTCCGCGACGACGGGTCCACGGACATCGCGTGGTACGACCGGACCGGCAAGGCGATGACCCAGGCGGTCTGGACCGATCCGTCGGTTCGGACTCTCGCGATGTACCTCGACGGAGCGGAGCTCGGCGAACGCTCGGTCCTCGTGCTGGTCCACGGAGGCGCAAATCCGACCCACGTGACCCTGCCGGTGCCACCTGGGCTCACCGCATACGAGCTGCTCTGGGACAGCGCCTGGAAGCGTCCCCAGCCAGCGGAGGTCGTCGACCCCTCGACCGGACCGGTGGAGGTCGCTGCGGCGTCGATGCGGGTCTACCGGGCGGTGCAGCTCCTCTAAGAGGTCGGTGGTCGGGGCCGGTCCGTCTCGTCGTTGAACTCGCCCAGGACGCGCTCCAGGAGGTCCTCCAGGGCGGTGATCCCGATGACCGGGCCATCTGCGGCCGCTACGAGCGCCAGCTGAGATCGGTCGGCCCGCATCCGCCCGATCGCCTCGACCACGGACTGGTGCGGGTCGAGGCAGGTGGTCGCGTACGCCAGCTCTCTGATGGGTGTTTCCGGGTGGGCCAGCACCGCGTCGCGGACGTGCACCAGGCCGGCCGGCGCGCCGGCGGCGTCGAGGACGACGAG
>JBKPQA010000084.1:0-8823 GCA_046733835.1 Actinomycetota bacterium | reverse complement strand
GCCGGCGTCCACGATGAGGCGGCCCATCGAATCCAGCAGCGCCGTGCTGCCGCGGGGCTCGAGCACCAAGGGTCCGACCTGCTCGATCGGCACATCGGCGAAGACCTCCTCGTAGACGTTGTCGAACCGCGCCAGGGTCATTCGGCACTCGCCGCTGGCGTTGCGCTGCTCGGCCACGAACGCGTCGAACCCTCCCACGATGTCCGATTTGATGGACTGCATCGAGCCGCTCCGGTCGAGCAGTACGTAGATGTGGGTCAGGCCTGGGTTCGTCATTGGCGGGCCTCCTTCGAGATTCGCGGTCGGAACCGCATGGGTGGACGGCTCTCGGTTTCTGGGCCCGGTTCCGGGGCGCGCCCCGTCTCGTGGTCGTACCTGGCTCGTTCCACTCCGGACGCGGTCACTCGCCCGCTCTCGTTCGCATACGGCGCGAGCATCGGGGTGCGGGCCAGCCGGGGACCCACGGCGTTCTCCGAGAGACCGGCCCCGGCTCCGACCGAGCGAAGGCTGGCCCGGCCGGTGACGAGCGCCCGAGCCATGGTGTCGTCGATGAGCCCCGTGAGCTGGTCGGCCGCGCGCCGGAGGTGAGGCAGCGCGTCCGCCGGCGCCGGGCTCTTGGCGGCGGTCGCGAGCGCGTCTCGAATCGCGTCGTAGCGGGGATCGTCGGTCCGGGACATGTCGACCAGCATACCGCAGATAATGCGGAATAGAAAAAACTTCGAGTATGCGTTGGGTGCGGTGCCGCACCGGCCGAGGCCAGGATTCGGTAACGCGCCCCGTAGAATTAAGTGCATGTCTGCCCTTCCGACGACCGCCGAGAAGCGGGTTCTCCTGGCCGCGCCGCGGGGTTACTGCGCCGGTGTCGACCGGGCCGTCGTCACGGTCGAGAAGGCTCTCGAGCTCTACGGGCCGCCGGTGTACGTCCGCAAGGAGATTGTCCACAACAAGCACGTCGTCACCACGCTCAGGAAACGCGGCGCGGTCTTCGTGGACGACACTGACGAGGTGCCGGAGGGCGCCACGGTCATCTTCAGCGCTCACGGCGTTGCGCCGGTCGTGCACGAGGAGGCGCGCGCGCGGAGCCTCAAGACCATCGACGCCACCTGTCCGCTGGTCACGAAGGTGCACCGCGAGGCGGTCCGGTTCGCCGACGCGGACTACGACATCCTGCTCATCGGCCACGAGGGGCACGAGGAGGTGGTCGGCACGTCGGGTGAGGCGCCGCAGCACATCACGCTGGTCGACGGTCCCGACGACGTGGTCAACGTCACCGTTCGCGACCCCGAGAAAGTCGTCTGGCTGTCGCAGACGACGCTGTCGGTGGACGAGACGATGGAGACCGTGCGGAGGCTCCGTGAGCGGTTCCCGAAGCTGCAGGACCCGCCGAGCGACGACATCTGCTACGCCACGCAGAACCGGCAGCTGGCGGTCAAGCAGATGGCTGCTGACTGCGACCTGGTGATCGTCGTCGGGTCGCGCAACTCGTCGAATTCGGTACGCCTGGTCGAAGTGGCACTCGAGCACGGCACCCGCGCTGCCCACCTGGTGGACTACGCCGACGAGATCCAGGACGCCTGGCTCGACGGGGTCTCCACGGTTGGTGTGACCTCCGGCGCCAGTGTGCCGGAGGTGTTGGTCAGGGAGGTCCTGGCGCACTTGGCCGAGCGCGGATTCGGCGAGGCCGAGACGGTCGTCGCCGCCCAGGAGTCGCTGCTCTTCGCGCTGCCCACGGAGCTGCGCCGGGATTTGAAGACCCGTTCGGGCGACGAGCCGGACCAGGTCCGGCACGACCCCTCGAGCCTCGCGGCCGGCGCCTTGCGCTGAACGCGACCACCCTCGGACCAGGCGACCGGCGCCATGCGCTGAACGGGACCTTGCCCGGCCCGGGCGGTAACTCGACGCTGCGTCAAGCGACATGACCCGCGGTGGACCGTGCGTCGCGTCGCTTGACACAGCGTCATGTCCGGGGTCGTGGGGGCCAACTCTAGGCTGACCGTCGTGAGGCCGAGGACGGTGCTTCGGGTCGCCCGCGAGGGGTCCCCGCGGACTCGGCTTCGCGCGTTCCGCGACGGGCGCAGCGCGATTCGGCTGGCGGGGACCAAAGCGCTGCTCGAGAGCGGTCTCCTCGATGCGCTCGACACGCTGGTTGGTTCCGCCGACGCCGCTCGGCTGGCCGCGCGAGCCGACCTCTCCGACGTCGACCTGTGTCGGGCTCTGCTCGAGCTGGGAGCCGCATACGGCCTGGTCAGTGCCGACGTGATCGGGTGGCATATCACTCGTCGCGGCCGGTCCTTGGTGCGCGACTCGACTGGTCGGGCGATGATCCAAGCGCTCGGCGGCTATCACGTCGACCTGTACCGCGAGCTGCCGGCACAGCTCCGCGGCGGCGTGGGCCGGGACGACCTCGAGGTGCACGCGCAGCTGATCGCCAGGGCGTCCTCGGCGTTGGCGCCCTTCATCCGGGACACCGTCCTGGCGGCCGTCGAGGAGGTGAAACCGCAGCGAGTCCTCGACATCGGCTGCGGAGAGGCCGAGTACCTGACGGCGACGCTCGACCAATCCACCGCGCGAGGCGTCGGACTGGAGGCCGACGAGCGCGTCGCCGCCCTCGCGTCCGAGCGGCTGGCGAGGAGCCACGGCGGCCGAAGTCAGGTGCTCGTCGGGTCGGCGCCAGCCGCCCTGTCCAGTGCCGTGGAGGCCCTAGGCGGGCCGGCGGACCTCGTCCTCCTGGCCAACGTCATCTACTACGTCGCCCCCGCGGAGCGTGCGGCCTTTTTACGGGAGATCGCATCGGTGACCGCTCCCGGCGGCGGGGTCCTCGTCGTGACGACAGTAGCCGAGCCGACCGCCGAGAGCCGTCACTTCGGGCTGCTGTTCGGAGCCCAGCGCATCCCGATGCTGCTGCCGACCGCCGAAGGACTCGTTGCCGACCTGCGGCGCGCGGGGCTTTCGGCCGACGGCGCCCGCCGCGTGACACCCGGGCAGCCGGTGGCCGCGGTTCTCGCGCGGCGTCAGGGCGGCTGACCGGTCAACGCCGGCTCACCACCAGCCCTGCCGCTTGGCCCAGCGCAGCAGGAATGCGGACAGGACACCCATGACGAGCAACAGCGCGCCGATCCAGCGGACGTCGGAGTGCTCGTTCACGATGACGTTCATGCCCATAACGGAGGAGATAGCGGTGATCGGAAGGGTGATCGCCGCGATGACCGCCAAGCGCTCCGCGGCGATGGTCATCCGGGTGTCGGTTCGTCCGCGGTAGAAGTCCGAGACGCCCGCCAGGAAATCCAGCTGACTAGTGGCGATGCGATCAAGGCGGCGATAGCGGTCGCGCAGGTCCTCGATAATCTCCAGGTCCTCCTCCGGCAGATGCCGGAGCACCCGGGTGCAGCGACTGAGGATCTCGCCGGTCTGGGACGCCATGGTCCGCACCGTGATGAGCACGTGACGGACCATGAACAGCTCGTCGAGGAACGCCTGCGGGTTGTTGTCGTCCATGTGCGCCATCACCCGCTTCTCCAGTCCGCCGACCTCCTCAGCCAGGAGGTTGATCGACGTCTCCTCAGAGGAGATCAGCCTCGCGACAATCCACCCCATCAGCGCGACCGGCGATCCGGGCTTCACCCGGCCGGTGGCCAACCGCTTGGCGACCTCCTGGGTCTCGGTGAGCATCTCCGTAATAGGCACAACGGGATTCCGCGGACCGTGGACCGTGACGACATAGTTCGGTCCGACGAACAGGTCGAGCTCGAGGTAGTGGACGTGCCCGGCCTCGCCGCGCAGCGGGCGGTGCAGGACGACCATGAAGTGGTCGGGGTATCCGTGCATGCGCGGCACGTGCGCCCGCTCCATGGCCGCGTGGACCGCGCGCGGACGCAACCCGAAGTTGTCCGTAAGAGTGACGGCCGTGTCATCCGTGGGCTCGGGGATGTCCAGCCAGAGCCAGCCGTCGTCGCGCGACAGCAGCTCGTCGAGGTCGGCGTCCACCACCTCTTTGGCGAGCCCGGAGTCCCGTTCGACCCAGAACACCGTGTTCTCCGGCACGTGCGGAAGTTTACTGCCGTGGGCTGGGAACCCCCTTGGAGCAAGCCGCGATCCGGTCAGGCGCCCTGGGCCTCCCGGTCCTGATGTCTCGCAGGCAGACTCGGGACCTCGAGGTCGAGCTGAGGCCGGGCGACGTCCTCCTCGAGAGCGGCGAAATCGTCCTCGGCGGTGTTGGCCTTACCGACGAGCTCGTATGCGGACAGGGGCCGCGGCGTGGTGTCGAGCGGCACCAGCCGATCGAGCTCGCGGTCGACCACGCCCAGGTCGCGCATCCGGCGCGCGGTCGGCAGCACCCGGTGTTCGAGCGAGCCGACGAACCCGTTGTAGGCCTCCACCGATCGCCGGAGAGCCGCGCCCATCGTCTGCGCGTGCGACCCCAGTGACCCGAGCCGGTCGTGGAGGTCACGTCCGACGGTGAGCAGCTCCCGAGCATTGGTCGCGAGAGCGTCGTGCTGCCACGTGTAGGCGACCGTGCGCAGCAGGGCGAGCAGCGTGGCGGGCGACGCGAGGACGACGCGGCGACGCATCGCATACTCGTGCAGCTCGGGGTCCTGCGCGAGGGCGGCAGTGAGGATCGCCTCGCCGGGCACGAAGCAGACGACCATCTCGGGCGTCGTATCGAAGGCGGACCAGTAGGCCTTGCCCGCCAGTGTGTCGACGTGACTGCGCAGCGCCTTCGCGTGCGCGGCGAGCCGACTCGACCGCTCAGCGGGGGTCAGGTCCTCGGCCTGGGCGGCAAGGAATGCCGTCATCGGCGCCTTGGCGTCGATGACGAGGCACTTGTCTCCCGGCATTCGCACGACGACGTCCGGGCGGACGCGACGGTCGTCGGCGCCCGTGGCGGTGACCTGTTCCTCGAAGTCGCAACGGGCGAGCATGCCGGCGTGCTCGAGGACGCGGCGGAGCTGGACCTCACCCCACACGCCGCGCACCGATGACACGTTGAGCGAGCCGACGAGGGAGGCGGTCTGCGCGCCGAGCTCGGTCGTCGTCCGTGCCACGCGGGCCATCTCGGCGGCGACCTCGCTGAACTGGGCGACCCGCTCGCGTTCGAGGTCGTGCACCTGCCGCTCGACGCGGTCAAGGCTCGAGCGCAGCGGTGCGATCATCTGAGCGGTCTCGGAGTCCTCGCTGAGCGCGGCCTCCAGGTCGACGACCCGCTCGCGCAAGAGGTCGCGCTCCGCGCCCGCGGAGGCGAGCCGGACCGCATACCGCGACCGTGTCGCCAGCCACGACACCAGGGCACCGAGCAGGAGCGCACCCAGCGCGACAAGAACCTCCATGGGGCCGAGCCTGACAGGGATGACCGACAGAGGGTGGGACGCCGAGCCGGCGTAGCACCGCGGGGGCCACCTGATATCAGTTGGGGATGGCCTATGAGTTCGACGAGGAGATTTCGGTCGAGCCCGTGGCGGGTCGTGACGGGGCGTATGCCGGGTCGTTCACCGACGGCTGGCGAATCGGCAATGGTGTCAACGGTGGCGTAGTGATGTGCCTCGCGACGACGGCGCTGCAGCACCGGTTGGACGACATGGACGCCCACGGGGACCCAGTGGTCTTCAGCGGGTACTTCCTCACCCCATCGGGGCCGGGACCGGTCGAGGCCACCACAGATGTTCTGCGCGTCGGGCGGACAATGTCGACCGCTCAGGTCTCGGTCTCGCAGCCCGGAGCCGACGGTGCGCTGGTGGAGAGGATGCGAGCGCTGGCCAGCTTCGGAGACCTCGCCGCGTCGGCCACCGTTCTCCAGACCGCGCAGCCGCCAGACATGCCGCCACCGGAGGAGTGCCTGTCCTCGGCCGAGGCGCCCGAATTTCTCGCTGCCGCAACGCTGTTGGAGCGCATCGAGATCCGGCTCGATCCGGCGACGGCGGGCTGGGTGACTGGTGCACCGAGCGGTCGTGGTGAGATGCGGGGCTGGTTGCGGCTGCTCGACGGCCGGCAACCGGATCCGCTCATGCTCCTGTTCGCGCTCGACGCCTTGCCGCCCGTGGCCTTCAACCTGGGGATCCTCGGCTGGGCGCCGACCTTGGAGTTCACCGGACACATCCGCGGGCGTCCGGCGCCTGGATGGTTGCGGGTGTCCCTCACCAGCCAGAACGTCACCGCCGGGCTGATGGATGAAGACGCGATGGTATGGGACAGCCAGGGCCGGTTCGTCGCCCAGTCACGGCAGCTCTGTGGGATCAGGACGACATCGGTTGCCAACTAGACTCTCGTCTTTGTGGCTCTCACCATCGGCATCGTCGGGCTGCCCAACGTCGGCAAGTCGACGCTCTTCAACGCGCTGACCAAGAACTCGGTTCTCGCGGCGAACTACCCCTTCGCGACCATCGACCCGAACATCGGCGTGGTCAATCTCCCGGACCCGCGGCTCGCCGTGCTCACCGACATGTTCGCGTCCGAGAAGACGGTGCCGGCCACGGTGTCGTTCGTCGACATCGCCGGGATCGTCCGGGGCGCTTCGGAGGGCGAGGGGCTCGGCAACAAGTTCCTCGCCAACATCCGCGAGGCCGACGCCATCTGCCAAGTCATCCGCGTCTTCGAGGACGACGACGTCGTGCACGTCGAGGGGAAGGTGTCGCCCGAGGGGGACATCGAGACCATCAACACCGAGCTCATCCTCGCCGACTTGCAGACCCTGGAAAAGGCGATCCCGCGACTGGAGAAGGAGGCGAGGGTCGTCAAGGACCGGCGGGCGGCGTTGGACAACGCGCTCGCCGCACAAAAGGTGCTCGAGCAGGGCGAGACGCTGTATGCGTCGGGCGCGGCAGCCGGGGTGGACATGGCTGAGGCCCGCGGTCTGTCGCTGCTGACGACGAAGCCGTTCATCTACGTCTTCAACCTGTCCGAGTCGCAGCTGACCGACACGGCGCTGATCGACCGGCTGCGCGAGCTGGTTGCGCCGGCGGACTCGGTCTTCCTCGACGCCAAGCTCGAGGCGGACCTGGCCGAATTGGATGCCGACGAGGCTCTGGAGCTGCTGCAGTCGGTCGGCGCGGAGGAGTCGGGCCTGGACCAGCTCGCACGCGTGGGGTTTCACACCTTGGGATTGCAAACGTATCTGACGGCCGGGCCCAAGGAGTCACGCGCGTGGACAATCCATCAGGGATGGACCGCTCCGCAGGCGGCGGGCGTGATCCACACGGACTTCCAGCGCGGGTTCATCAAGGCCGAAGTCGTGTCGTTCGACGACCTGGTGGCCGCCGGGTCGATCAATGCGGCCAAGGCGGCGGGCCGCGTCCGGATCGAGGGGAAGGACTACGTCATGGCCGACGGCGACGTCGTCGAGTTCCGGTTCAACGTCTGACATCGGACGATGACCGCCGCGCGGGATATGCGCGGATTGCGGTCTGCGAAAGGACGCCGCGTACAGGTTCGACCCGAGAGGCGCTTGGGGTGGTTTGCCGACCATTGCCATGGCTACGACAGCGTGCGCTCCATGAACACCAAATGGGACCTGAACTGGTCTGGTATCTCGCTCTCCGGGTACGGGCCGATCGTGATGAAGCCAGATGATCGGTACAGCGCATGGGCGGACGTCATGAAGTCCGGGCTGTCGAGGCGAATCCGCTCGTAGCCGGCCGCGCTGGCGGCCGCGATCAGGTCATCGAGCATGGCGCGGCGATGCCTCCGCGGCGATGAGCCGGATCCACCCACATCCGCTTGATTTCGGCCGTTTCCGGGCTGATCCGCTGTAGGGCGGAGGTCCCAATGGGACGGTTGCCCTGAGCGGCCAGCAGAAGTGGGCGAGCTGCGCCTAAGGGCGCGTTTATTCCGCCGTGGTCGATGCCGGCCGACAACCACGGCGCCGGTTTGCGGACCTGCTCATCGCCGCAGTCGCGGTGTCCGAAGGCCTACCTCTCGTGACGCGGAACGCCATGGACTTCGCCGGGCTGACCGACCTCGTGACGCTGGTCGAGATCTGAGCAGCTCAGTCGCCCTTGGCCATGACGACCTGCCATGGCCGGACCCGAACCAGCAGCACGTCCCCTACGACTGCTTGGTCGTCCTCCGTGGCCAACCGGGTGGCCGTGTCGAGGTCGGCGACCGCCAGCACCGTCATCCCGGATCCCGGCTCGTCCACGAGTGGTCCCGCGGCCACGAGCTCGCCTGCCGCCATGCGGCGCTGCAGAAAGGCGTAGTGCTCGGAGATCCCCGGGTGCTCGAACAACGACTGGCCCTCGGCGACGGCCGGGCCACGCGTGTGGAGCAGGACGAACCAGGTGCGTTGGTTCTCAGCCACGCGGTCAGTATGCGGCGAGCGCTGCCGTGTCCGCTGAGCACGCATACTGACCGCATGCCCAAGACCGAGGAAACCCGCGTCGTGACCGCCAGCCAGGAGATCGCCGCCAGCGCCGCCCGCATCTTCGACCTCATCGCAGACCCACACGAACAGCCGGGCTGGGACGGCAACGACAACCTCGGCGAGGCCGCAACCGGCCAGCGCGTTCGCGCGGTCGGCGACGTGTTCGTGATGAGGACCACCAAGGGAAACGTCCGCGAGAACCACGTCGTCGAGTTCGCCGAGGGCCGGCGGATCGCCTGGCGGCCGTCCGAGCCGGGCAAGCCGCCGCCCGGACATCTCTGGCGGTGGGAGCTCGAGCCGCTGGACGACACGCATACCCGCGTGACCCACACCTACGACTGGTCGCGACTCACCGACGAGGAGCGGTTCGGCCGCGCCCGGTGGACGACCTCCGAACGACTGGCCGCATCACTGGAAAAACTGGCCGCCCTCGCCGAGAACCGGTAGACACCGAAAAGCCCGGCCCCACCGGG
>JBKPQA010000083.1:0-2712 GCA_046733835.1 Actinomycetota bacterium | reverse complement strand
CGCGTGGCGCACGAAGACGACCCGTCCGTCGATCCGGGCGACGCAGTGCCCGCCGTGCGCGATCGGGCCGACGTCGACGACCGCCTCGGTGCCGACCAGAGTCGCGCTGGTCAGCTCGGTCCCCGCCGGACCGACCCGGTGACGGGAACCCCGAAGTCCTCGTCCTCGTGGCCCTCGGACGAATGCAGCTGCCAGGGAACGCTCGCCACCATGACACCAGGCGTGAAGAGCAGCCGGGCCTTGAGCCGTAGCGCGCTCTGGTTGTGCAGGACCTGCTCGTACCACCGCCCGAGCACATATTCGGGGATGTAGACGATGACGACGTCGCGCGGGTTGCCGGTTCGCAGCGAGCGGACGTAGTCGATGACCGGCCGCGTGATCTCGCGGTAGGGCGAGGACAGAACCTTGAGCGGCACGGGGATGTCTCGGCGGGCCCACTCGTTGCGCAGCGCCTCGGTGTCCTCCGGGTCGACGTCGACGGTGATCGCTTCCAGGAACGTCGGGCGGGTGGCCCGGGCGTAGGCGACGGCACGCATCGCGGGCTTGTGCAGCTTGGAAATCAGCACGATGGCGTGGACTCGGCTCGGGAGCATCGGTGCCTCGTCCTCGTCGAGCTTGAGCTCCTCGGCGACGTGCCGGTAGTGCCGACGGATACCGAGCATGAGGAAGAACAGAACCGCCATGGCCAGGATCGCGTAGCGGGCACCGGCCTGGAACTTGGTGATGAGGACGACGAGGAGAACGAGCGCCGACATCGCCGCCCCTACCGCGTTGATCGCCCGTGACCGCACCATCCGAGACCGGACCTTCGGGTCGGTCTCGGTCTTGAGGTGCCGGTTCCAGTGCCGGATCATCCCGCTCTGGCTCAAGGTGAACGAGACGAAGACGCCGACGATATAGAGCTGGATGAGCGAGGTGACGACGGCCTGGTACGCGATGATCAGCGCCGCGGCGGCGGCGGCCAAGATGAGGATGCCGTTGGAGAAAGCAAGCCGGTCGCCGCGGGTGTGGAGCTGACGCGGCAGGTATCCGTCCTTCGCGAGGATCGACCCGAGCACCGGGAACCCGTTGAACGCCGTGTTGGCGGCGAGGATCAGGATGAGCCCGGTGAAGATCGAGACGTAGATGACGCCCGGCGTGAAATTGCCGAACACCGCGTGGGCCAGCTGCCCGAGGACGGTGTCCTGCGGGTGCTCGGCGATGTACTCCTCACCGACGGGTTGTCCGTTGAGGGCGAGCTGCTCCGCCGGCCGCTCGGCGACCTTGATGTCGGTGGCCCGGCCAAGTCCGACGATCGTGCTGAGCATCGTGATCGACAGCAGGCCCATCATCAGCAGGGTCGTGGCGGCGTTGCGGCTCTTGGGTTTCTGGAAGGCCGGCACCCCGTTCGAGATCGCCTCGACACCGGTAAGCGCTGCACAGCCGGAGGAAAACGCCCGCAGCAGCAGGAAGGCGGTCGCGATGCCGACCATCTCCTCATGGCCGGGCTCCGGGATCAGCTCGTACTGCGCGCTTTCCGCCTGTCCCAGCGTCCCGGTGACAGCTTGGAACACCCCGACCACGCCCATGCCGACGATCCCGATGATGAACGCATACACCGGCACAGCAAAGGCCTTGCCGGACTCGCGCACTCCACGCAGGTTCATCGCGGTCAGCAGAATGACCAGACCGATCGCAACCTGTACCTCGTGTCCCCGCAGCGACGGGATCGCGGTGGCGGCGTTCTGGACCCCGGACGAGATCGAGACGGCGACGGTCAAGACGTAGTCGACGAGGAGCGCACTGGCGACGGTCAGGCCCGCCTTGGCACCGAGGTTGACGGTGGCGACCTCGTAGTCGCCGCCGCCGCTCGGATAGGCGTGCACGTTCTGGCGGTAGGACGCGACGACGACCACCATGACGAAGACGACGCCGAGGGCCACCTGCCAGGAGTGCGTGACGACGAACGCGCCCCCCGCGAGCCCCAGCATGAGGAAGATCTCGTCAGGGGCGTAGGCCACCGACGAAAGAGCGTCGCTAGCGAAGATCGGCAGGGCGAGCCGCTTCGGCAGGAGGGTCTCCCCGAGCCGGTCGCTGCGCATGGCCCGGCCGAGGACGAGGCGCTTGAGCACCCGACCGGAGTTGGCCACGCGGCAACTGTATGACGGGCCGGCGCCTGCGCTCGGATGGGTCTGCCGGCTCAGCGCCGCGTGTCAGTATTGCGGCGTGCACTTCGTGATCATGGGCTGCGGCCGCGTCGGGTCGACCCTGGCCAAGAGCCTCAGCAGGCATGGTCACGACGTTGCCATCATCGACGCCGAACCGTCCTCGTTCCGGCGCCTGGGCAGCTCGTTCGAGGGGATGACGGTCACCGGGATCGGGTTCGACCGGGACACCCTCAAGGCGGCTCGGATCGACGAGGCGTATGCGTTCGCGGCGGTGTCGAGCGGCGACAACTCCAACATCCTGGCGGCGCGCGTCGCTCGCGAGACGTTCGGCGTCGAGCACGTCGCCGCGCGGATCTACGACCCGGGCCGGGCCATGGTCTACCAGCGGCTCGGCATTCCGACGGTGGCGACGGTCCGCTGGACCGCCGACCAGATGTTGCAGCTGATCCTGCCTCAGGGCTCGGTCCCCGCCCTGACCGACCCGAGCGGGCGGGTGGTCGTGGCCCAGGTGCCCCTGGCCAGGTCCTGGGTCGGGCGGCGGATCACCGAGGTGGAGACGGTGACC